>CAISRK010000001.1 GCA_903887815.1 uncultured Bacteroidales bacterium
CCGTGAAAGTACTGAAACTCCAGGATGCCGAGCGTGAATTCCAGAAAATGCTTATCGATAAACTTCGCGAGCACCACGAACAACATCCATCTGTGCAAAAGTCGAAATAGGTCAAAAAGAAGGAGGCTGACGAAATCGTCAGCCTCCTTCTTTACTATTAATACAAAAACTATTCTTACCCGTTCATCGAAATAAGAAATTCTTCATTGGTCTGGGTAAATTTCATTTTATCTTTCAGGAAATCCATAGCTTCAATTGGGTTCATATCAGCAAGGTGGTTGCGCAGAACCCACAGGCGCTGAAGAACATCTTTCTCAAGCAGCAGGTCATCGCGGCGCGTACTCGAAGCAACAATATCAACAGCCGGGAAAATACGTTTATTCGAAAGCTTACGGTCGAGCTGGAGTTCCATATTACCGGTACCTTTAAATTCCTCGAAAATCACTTCGTCCATCCTCGAACCGGTTTCGGTTAGTGCAGTTGCAATAATGGTCAACGATCCGCCATTTTCAATCTGCCTTGCAGCACCGAAGAAACGCTTGGGTTTCTGCAAAGCATTTGCCTCAACACCACCCGACAGTACTTTTCCGGAGGCAGGGGCTACTGTATTGTAAGCACGTGCCAGCCTTGTAATTGAGTCGAGCAGAATAACGACATCGTGACCGCATTCGGTAAGACGTTTTGCTTTTTCGAGTACCAGGTTTGCGATGCGTACATGACGGTCGGCCGGTTCGTCGAATGTGGATGAAATCACCTCGGCCTTTACATTGCGGGCCATATCGGTAACCTCCTCAGGTCTTTCGTCGATCAGCAACACAATGAGGTATGCTTCAGGATGATTATAAGCAATTGCATTGGCAATTTCTTTGAGCAGTACCGTTTTACCGGTTTTGGGCTGGGCAACGATAAGTCCACGCTGTCCTTTACCAATCGGGCTAAAGAGATCTATTATTCGTGTACTTAAACTTGAGCCTGGATGCCCTGTGAGTTTGAATTTTTTCTCCGGGAATAAAGGTGTAAGGTAATCGAAAGGAATGCGGTCGCGGATTTCTTCCGGCAATTTACCGTTGATATTTTCAACTTTAACGAGCGGGAAATATTTTTCGCCTTCTTTGGGAGGTCGTATTGTGCCTTTAACCGTATCACCCGTTTTGAGCCCGAAAAGTTTTATCTGCGACTGCGATACATATACATCGTCGGGTGAACTAAGGTAATTGTAATCGGAAGAGCGCAGGAAACCATACCCATCGGGCATCATTTCCAGGACACCTTCGCACGAAACTATTCCTTCAAACTCCCATGAGTAATCTTCGCGAACGGGCTGTGCGGCCGGCCTGCGATCGTTGCGCTCGTTTCGCTCGTTGCGGGCAAAACGTTGTTCACGGGGGTATTCATTGGGGCGTTGCTCTTCCTGCAGGATGTTGCCATCAGGTTCGGCAGGTTCACCAGATGGTTCATCCTGTACCATTTCATGTACATTAAGAACCTCAATATCAGGTTCTTTAAAATTGAAAACCGGAATGAACTCGTCGGGCAAAACGGATTTTTCCTGGACAAGATCAGTATCTTCCTCTTTTGGGACACCACCGCCCCTGGGGACAGGTTTCCATTCATTGCTTTGTAAAGGGCGTTCCAATTCCGGTACCGGGGCATCTTCATTCCCTGTCGCTACCGGTGCTGTAGCGTCTTCACGGTCCTGAGGACGGCGTCCACGACGACGACGTTCATGAAATTCCTGCATTTCCCAAGCCGGAACATTTGACGAAGCCGGGCGTTCGAACGATTTTACCGATGGAGTATCATCATCCAGGTTATTGGTATCTTTATTATACGGCCTGTTTGATTCGTAAGGACGTTTTACAGGTACAACCGGGTCGGGTTGTTTAACAACTTCCTTTGAGTTTTCGACGAAAGGCAGTGTAGGTTGAACTAGCGGTTTAACTTCTTCCAGTATTTTCTCAACCTTTTCAACTTTATCAATTAAGGTTGGTAAAGGTTCGGTTTTAGGTTTGAAGTCAACTTTCCTTGTATCCTTCAGTTTATCAATAGGGATGCGCTGGCGCTGCCCTTTTTGCGTGAAAACACGGGCTTTTTTTTCAGCTTCAAGGATATCCGGGGTTGGATTTGCGGCCTGCTGATCGAGGATCTGGTAAACCAGCTCTTGTTTTTTCAAAGTTTCGCTTTTGCGGATGTTAAACTGCTTTGCAATATCACGCAGTTCCTGAAGCAGCTTACCTTCGAGTTCGCTTTTATCGTACATGCGAATGGGGTTGATTGGACGAATAAATGGGAGTTTAAATCGTATGAATTATAATTATACTTGACATGTGAAAACCTGAAAAGGTATTTTTGAATAATTACCGAGAAAAATCAGGAAAATTCAGAGTGGGTTGTATTAAAACTGTGCAAATATATGACTATTTTTTGGTTTTGATTCAATAGTGCGAAAATTCTTATCAAAAGTGCAAAAATATTTGAATTTTCCACCTATACAGTAAAAAACACCTTTTTGTTCTCTAAATTCGCGGCCTGTATTTTACTTCTAACCGACTTCCATGGCTTCAATCATAAAAACCGACACCTTCAGGCATAAGGGCTTACGTAAAAAACTTATCGATTTACTCCGGGCTAAAGGTATTACGGATGATAATGTACTGAAAGCCATGAATGAGGTCCCCCGTCATTTCTTTTTTGATTCGTCGTTTCTTGAATTTGCTTACGAGGACAAAGCATTTCCGATAGGCTCCGGGCAAACCATTTCGCAACCTTATACTGTTGCATTTCAAACCGAACTTTTACAGGTATCAAAAAACATGCATGTTCTCGAAGTTGGAACCGGCTCGGGTTACCAGGCCAGCGTGCTGGCCGAAATGGGCGCTAAGGTTTTTTCGATCGAACGGCAGAAAATACTGTATGAAAGCTTAAAAACCATGAACCCTCCGCTCAATTATCGTATCAGGCTTTTCTACGGCGATGGGTATGCAGGCTTACCTGCGCACGCTCCTTTCGACAGGATACTGATAACTGCAGCTGCACCGTTTATCCCCGAAGCGCTTGTCAATCAGCTCGGTGTGGGCGGCATACTAGTTGCTCCCGTTGGCAAGAACGACGTTCAGATCATGACCCGTTTGACCAGGCTTAGCGAAACAGAAATAAAAACCGATACACACGGCTCATTCCGATTTGTCCCTATGTTGGGTGATAAAGCACAGGACGAATAAGCTTTCTCGCTATCAGAGTAAACAAATGTAGAGTGATAGGGGAAGTGAGAAGTGGCCGGGGCAAAAGCAATTTACAACTCGACTATAATTCCAACTGTTGGCAACAGGGTACCCGATTCGCTCGGAAGGTATTTCAGTTCGTACCGGGTAGGATCCTGAGGGTTGATTACAGGCTGGCCGTTTGCATCGCGGACCTGCACCAGCACATCAGGTTGTTGGGCTTTAAAGTTGTAAACATTTTGAATATCGAGGTATAGGTTAAGTGACCATTTTTTGAAAAAATATTGCTTATCAACCCTCAGGTCGAGTTGGTGAAATACCTTAAGCCTTTCTGTATTATAGAGGTTATAATCGATGTAGCCCTGCCCTGTTGCATTCCAGGCTTCGATTAACGATGAACGGGCTTCGTCGTAAGGAGTATAAGGAGCGCCTCCCACAAAACGCCATTTTATTCCGATATCCCAGTTTTTCTTAAGTGATGCGAGAGCCGTAATATTTACAATGTTCCGGTTATCCCAGGCCGAAGGGATAAAATCTCCATGCTTATCTTCAAAAGAAGACCGAACCCATGTGTATGAGACAGTTACATCAAACACACGACTGAGTTTTTCACGATAATACAATTCCACTCCCCATGAATTTCCCTTTGAAACAGGGATAACTCCTTCGTTTCCAACTACTCCGAAATCAGCACCTTTACTGGCAAGTGAAACCGAATCGCTTAGCGAGAAAGGATAATAATTATAGATTTTGTAGAACCCTTCGAGTGTAATCTTCGATTTATCGTTACGCCTGTAATCGATACCTGCTACAAGATGGTCAGCTTGTATGTATTTCAACCCATTGGTTTTATTTACCAGTTCCCCCGAAGGTAACCTGTAACCCATTGTTGTATATGCCGGTAGCTGGAAATACCTTCCCACATTGAAATTCAACATCATTTTCGGCGTTAGTGAGTAGGATGCCGAAAACCTTGGTGATAGCTGATCCAGCAGGTTCGACATCCGGGCAGAATAGCTGTTTGCATCGGAGCGTGCACCAAGCGAAAGCATTAGTTTCTCATCCAGGTATCCTTTGCTTACCTGTGCAAAAACATTCCATTTGAAAAAATCGAGATCCGACGAATAATTTATCCGTGTAACTGTATCTGCTCCATTGGGAATAAAAACACGCTGGCTGGTGCGATTGCTGTATTTGGCATATTCCATCCCTGCGCCATAGGAAATCTTGTACCCGTTTTTACGTGCCACCTCTTCGTACCTGATTTTGTTTTCTGTTTCAAACGAAGAATAATCAAGCGTCTTGTTCGCCGGTTTGCTCTCATCGTTGTTCAGGTATTTGGTAGCTGCATTATACAGCATGTTTCGGCTGATTACCAGGCTTGCATAAGAGTTTTCGCGATAATGACGGTAGTTGGCCCCAATGGCATAGTTCCATTGATTGTTTACCGGCAGGTAATCCAGGATATACTGTTGCTCCTCGGTTGGATTTTTAATTCCTGTATTAAGCACACTTTTATCAAGGGCGCCTATGCTTATTATAGTGAGTTCGTTCTGATGGTTGAATTTAGTTTTCACTTTCAATGTATAATCGGTAAAAGTAGGTAAGAAAGGCAGCCCGATTGCACTGAAAAGGAACTGAAGATAGGATCGCCTGACTGAAAAGAGGACATTCGTGTTTTTACTTAACGGCCCGTTAACACTGAATGCTGTTTCGCTGGCCCCCAGTGTGGCGCGATATACCAAACGATCAGGGTTGCCATCGATAAGTTTCATATCAATTACCGAACTTAATGTATTGCCCCTGCTTGCAGGGAATGCTCCGGAATAGAAATCGACATCACGCAAAAAATCAGTATTTATTATACCTGCTGGTCCACCCGAGGCACCCTGTGTAGCAAAGTGGTTAAGATTTGGAATTTCGATACCATCGAGCAGAAACTTATTTTCCGAAGGACCGCCGCCTCTCACAATAATATCGTTACGGAATGACACCGATGAGGCCACACCAGGCAGTGATTGTATTACTTTTGAGATATCTCGGTTCGAACCCGGGCTTTTTTCGATCTGGGCAATACCAAGCGATTTAAGTGATACCGGGCTTTCCTCCACCCTTTTAAATACCGATGCTGTTATTTCAACACCGCTTATCTGCACAGCTAATTCCTTCAATGCAATATCCAACGACGATACCCTTGCATTGGTTACCATTATTTCTTCCGTCATTACTTTCTCAAATCCAATGGCTGAAGCTTCAAGTTTCACATAACCGGGAGTTAAGCCGGAAAATACAAAATTCCCGTCGATATCGCTGACGGAACCAATGTTGGTACCACTTATGATAATGTTCGTAAAAGGCAGAGGATCATTGTTTTTAACATTATATACCCTTCCTTTAATTGATCCCGTCTGGGCAAATATGCCTGCTGACAAGAGTAAAAGGAAAAGAGTTATACTTTTTTCAATCTTCATTTAGCTAATATTATGTTTAATCTTTATAAATATTTCTTAGACAATACAAACACGGAATTTTAAAAAATGTTTAAAAAGGGTGAAGAATTAACATTTTTTTTCGTTCCCTTCGGGTTTCAAACAGGCATCCGAACCGAACAGCTTCCTTTAAAACAGCCTAATCTCCATAAAGCTTTAACCACTGCAACGTTTTGCTGATGTTGGCTTCAAGGCCATCCCCTCCATCGAGCCAATGGATTTCGATTCCTTTTCGTTCCATACGCCGGAACCAGGTCATCTGTCTCTTTGCAAACTGATGAATAGCCGTATTTAGTAAAGCGAACATCTGATCGTAGGTTAATTCACCTGCCAGGAACATTGTAACATATTTATATTCAAGCCCATACATCATCAACCGGGATTTGCTGACCCCTTCGTTTAAAAGTTGCTGAACTTCTTCAATCATTCCATCATTCAGACGTTCAGAGAGCCTCGCAGTAATCCTGTCCCTCACAATCCTCCGGTCGAAACGGATACCGAATACCGGCGAAGCACTAAAATCAGGCAACTTACAGCTGCTAATTCCTGAGGATTTAAAGTATTCAATCTCAATTGCCCTGATCAGGCGATCGCGATCGAGTACATCGGTAGTATTGTGAAGCGGCTTTTGTGATAACAATTCAGCAATGAGTTCAGCATCGGAATATTCACCAAACCGTTGCCTTAGATCTTCGTTTGCAGGGACCTCATCCATTTCGTAGCCAAGCAGTATTGCTTCAAGATACAGGCCGGTTCCCCCGCACATTATGGCAAGTTTCCGGGCTGAAACAATCTGCTGGTAAGCTGTATAAAAATCGTTCCTGAAACGGAAAACATTGTATTCGGTCCCGGGTTCGGCTATATTTATAAGGTGTGACCTGATTTCTTTCTGATTTAGATAATAATCGCCGAGATCTTTACCTGTACCGATATCCATACGCCGGAATACCTGCCTCGAATCGGCACTGATAATTTCGGCATCCAGTGCCGACGCAAGATGTGCAGCAAAAGTAGTTTTTCCCACTGCTGTAGGGCCAAGAACCGTGATGAGGGGAATTGTTGCGCTCATAGTGCAAAGATGGGGAAAATATTGGGATGTATGATGTGGAATGTCGGATGTGGAATTTGGGACTTGGATCTTTGAATTTGGGATTTGGGGCTTGGGGCCTGGATCTCTGAATTTGGGATTTTAAAATTCGTCTTGTATTTCGCACAAAATAAATCACGAATTCTGTTAAATTTGCGCCTGCATTCAAATAAACCGATGGAACTTATTACCACTTATTTCCCGGATCTTACGATACAACAACATGAGCAGTTCAGGCAACTGGAACCGCTTTACCAGGAATGGAACAGCCGCATCAACGTGATTTCGCGTAAGGATATGGAACATTTTTACGAACGGCATGTGCTGCATTCGCTTGGAATTGCAAAAGTTCAAAGGTTCAAGCCCGGCTCTTTGGTGATGGATGTGGGAACCGGCGGTGGTTTCCCCGGTATTCCGCTGGCCATAATGTTCCCTGAAACGGATTTCATGCTGGTGGATTCCATTGGGAAAAAAATTAAGGTAGTACAGGAAGTTGCTTCCGGTATTGGCCTTACGAATGTGAAAGCAATTCATTCGCGTGCCGAAGAAGTTAAGCAGAAATTTGATTTCGTTGTTAGCCGCGCAGTAACAACACTTCCCGAATTTATTAAATGGATCGGAAAAAATATACTGAAAGAAAACAGGCATGAACTAAAAAACGGGATACTTTACCTGAAAGGAGGTGACCTCGAAGCTGAGTTGGCAACCGTTAAACATGCAACAAGGGTTTTTAAACTTAAAACATTCTTTGGTGAGGAATTCTTCGAAACCAAAAAGGTGGTCCATGTGAGCCTGTAAATTTTCACAAGATTTAACATATCATAAGTAATCATGAAGCCGCAGTCACCCTGTTTTTTTTACTACTTTTGGCACTGTCTTGAAACTTAACCCTGCACGCCGCAGGCATTTGAACCGCTTTGAACTATTGAACCTTTGAACCCATCAACCTATCAAGACGAGGGACGAGGGGGCGAAACAGAGAAAGGAGATTGAATCACCCTGCACGCCGCAGGCATTTGAACCGCTTTGAACTATTGAACTATTGAACCTTTGAACCCATCAACTCATCAACCCATCAACCCATCAACACATCAACCCATCAACCCATCAACCCATCAACCAAACTAAATCCATAATCCCAATACTTCAATGAATAAAGAAATCTTCAAACTGGAACCCACCGAAGTGTGGGGAAACTTTTACAGCCTTACACAAATCCCACGTCCATCGCACCACGAAGAGCGCATCCAGCAGTTTATGTTCGATTTCGGGAAGAATCTCGGGCTCGAAACTATTAAGGACGAAGTAGGCAATATCATAATCCGTAAACCCGCCACGGCAGGCATGGAAAACCGCAAGGGTATTGTACTGCAGACCCACCTCGACATGGTTCCGCAAAAGAACAGCGATAAAGACCACGATTTTGCCAAAGATCCTATCGAAGCGTATGTTGACGGTGACTGGGTAACTGCAAACGGAACAACTCTCGGTGCCGACAACGGCATGGGTGTTGCTGCCACCATGGCAGTGCTCGCTGCCACCAACCTGGTGCACGGTCCGGTTGAAGCTTTATTTACCTGCGATGAAGAAACAGGTATGACCGGGGCTTTCGGCCTGAAACCGGGATTCCTCGAAGGTGACATACTTCTTAACCTTGATTCAGAAGACGAAGGTGAATTGTACGTGGGCTGTGCCGGCGGAACAAACGCCAACGCAACCTTCAGTTATACGGAAGAACCTGTAGCAGAAGGAGTAGCTGCATTCAAACTGGCGATTACAGGCTTGAAAGGAGGCCATTCAGGTCTTGAAATTATTTTACAGCGCGGAAACAGCAACAAACTGATGAACCGCTTCCTGCAACATTCAGTGGTTGAACATGACCTGCGTCTTTCATCCATCGAAGGCGGAAGTCTCCGCAATGCCATTCCCCGCGAATCGTTTGCCGTGGTTACCGTTCCTCCTTCGAAAGCTGATGACCTGGTAAAATGCGTTTCTAAATTCGAGAAACTTTACCGCAGCGAACTTTCAGCGGTTGAACCCGATCTGAAATTCACCATTACAGCTTCAACCACTCCATCTTCAATGATCGACGCTGCTTCGCTCGATAAACTGATGAAAGCCATAAATGCATGCCCAAATGGAGTAATGCGAATGAGCGATGATATGATTGGACTCGTAGAAACATCCACCAACCTGGCAAGTGTAAAATCAGGTAACGGAGAAATCCTTGTTCAGTGCCTGTTGCGCAGTTCGGTAGATTCGTCGCAGGAGGACCTCGGCGGAATGATAAAAGATGTATTCGAACTGGCTGGTGCCAATGTGGTTCTCAACGGAAGCTATCCCGGCTGGAAACCAAATATGAAATCAGCTATCCTGATAACAATGCAGGAGGTATACCAGAAATTATATGGCCGTATTCCGGAGATAAAAGCCATACACGCTGGCCTCGAGTGCGGACTTTTAGGCGGAGTGTACCCGAACTGGGATATGATTTCATTTGGACCAACCATTCGTTATCCCCATTCACCTGACGAAAAAGTGCATATCGCTTCAGTTGGAAAATTCTGGAACTACCTGGTTAATACCCTGAAAGACGCACCTTTAAAATAAAGGGCATTCGTTAAACTTATATTCCGAATCCTTGCCGGACAAAAATAAACAGGCCGGCAAGGTTTTTTTTACAAAGCATTTGGTTATTAAGATACTTTTTATACCTTTGCACCCCTAAAAACTACCAATCATGAAGAGGACTTTCCAACCATCAGTAAGGAAAAGAAAAAATAAACACGGATTCAGGCTACGTATGTCGACTGTTAACGGCCGCAGGGTTCTGGCTGCACGCAGGGCACGCGGAAGGAAAAAACTTACTGTTTCCGACGAAGGAAAATAATATTTTTCTGTCACTGCTGTTGATTTCTATAACAGCTTATATAGCATAAATGCATTCCGGAGGAGGCTAAAAAGCCTACCTCCTTTTCTTTTTGTACCCATAAGCAATGCACTCATGGAGTCAAACTTCTTAATCATGCGGACAGCCAGTTTTGCCGGTGGCAGCAGTTTCCAATTCGGAAAAATAGTGTAATTTAGCCTTCTTTTTAAACGGCCAATGCATCAAATCGTATATGAAGCTTCAGTAACCGGGGTCATTCGCCTCTTACTGGTTATTTTTATCGTTTATATCGTTTACAACTTTTTTATGCGTGTAATCATGCCCTCGGTTATGCAGAAATATGTAAACGATTTTCAAAAACAGTTCAATGCCGATAGCCGGCGGGCCCATGAAGAGCAGAACCGGAAGAAAGAGGGCGAAGTCTCCATCAAGTATATAAAGAAAGACAAGACCAGCGGGGGGCCTGATGACGGTGAATACGTGGATTACGAAGAAATCAAGTAAATACAACCGGGTACATTTTAATCAACATTTAACGGTAATTTCAGATGAAGAACATCAATTTCAGGCAGCTTATCCCTTACCTTTCGGCAATAGCAATATTTGTCGTAATCACACTTGCTTATTTTAACCCGCTACTCGAAGGCAAACAAATGCGGCAGTCGGATATCACCCAGTTCAAAGGTATGTCGAAAGAAATTTCGGATTACCGCGACAAAACCGGCGAAGAAGCCTTGTGGACCAACAGCATGTTCGGCGGTATGCCTGCTTACCAGATTTCAGTTCAATATAAAGGAAATGTACTGCGCTACCTCGACCAGGTTATGCAGCTTAACCTGCCACAGCCAGCAGGTATGGTTTTCCTGTATATGATCGGTTTCTTTATCCTTCTGCTTGTTCTGAAAGTGGATAAATGGCTTGCTATTGCAGGAGCCGTTGCATTTGCATTTTCCTCCTACCTGTTTATCATTTTCGAAGCCGGGCATAACAGCAAAGCGCATGCTATTGGTTATATGGCTCCTGTGCTGGCCGGCATTATACTTGCCTATCGTGGCAAGTACCTGTATGGAGGTATAATGGCTGCCGTTTTTCTTTCACTCGAACTTCTCACAAACCACTTCCAGATTACATACTACCTTTTCCTGACAGCCGGGGTTTACGTTATAGCCGAACTTGTCAGCAGCATTAAAGCAAAAACACTTCCGGGCTTTGCAAAAGCAAGCGGAGTGCTTGTAATCGCTTCCGTATTTGCAGTGGCCACCAATATTACAAATATCTGGGCCACTTACGAATACAGTAAAGAAACCATCAGGGGAAAAACAGAACTTACTTCCGAGAAATCGAACCGTACCAGCGGCCTTGATAAAGATTATGCAACCGGCTGGAGCTATGGCAAAATGGAAACATTTACACTCCTGATCCCTAACTTTAACGGAGGCTCATCGCAGGGACCGCTCAAAGAAAACTCGAACACTTACAAAGCCCTGCTAAGCAACAATATCGACGGCACCCAGGCAAAAAATGTTATTAAATCAATGCCACTGTACTGGGGAAGCCAGCCAGGTGTTGCGGGCCCTGTATATATTGGAGCGATAATTATGTTCCTGTTTGTTTTTGCACTCTTTATTGTCGATAACAAATACAAATGGTGGCTGCTGGCCGCAACATTGCTGTCAATAATGCTGGCATGGGGAAAGAACTTTATGCCGCTTACCGATTTCTTCCTTCATTATATACCTGGTTACAATAAATTCAGGGCCGTATCGATGACCTTGGTTATAGCAGAGTTGTGTGTTCCCGTTCTTGCTATATTGGGTTTGCAGAAAGCATTTTCAGGAGAAACCGATACGAAAAAGGTTTTAAAATCGCTTTATTATTCCGTTGGGATTGCAGGTGGAATCAGTCTGCTTTTTGCCATTGCCGGAAGTGCCTTTTTCGATTTCGTTTCGCCTGCCGATGAACAATACAAAACCTATTTCCCCGATTGGCTTATGAACGCTCTGCGCGTGGACCGAGCTGCCCTGTTGAGTTCG
>CAISRK010000002.1 GCA_903887815.1 uncultured Bacteroidales bacterium
AAGGGTTTTCCTTATGGTTTTGAAAAAGGTTTCGTCAACAGGTGGACACCTCCATCTCTGCTGCCTTCAGGATACCATCAGTGAGATTTTTGAAATCGCAGGATTCAACTCTATCTTCAAAATCTTTGTCACCCTCGAAGACGCAACAAAATAGGTTTGCAACTTCCTTGTTATACCAAAATACGCTCATTAAGAGTGGTTGCTGCTTTTTATTAAAAATCGATCAGGCTTTTGTCAAAGTAAACCTAATCATTATATATATCCCGGGAAATGAATAAGTCGTTCTTAAAAGGGTTAATCAGGTTCTTCAGGCCCTACCTGAAAATACTGGTTATAATTGCTGTAATTGCATCGGTTATTTTGCTCATCGATAAAAACAGGAACAAAAGTGAAACTCTTAAAAAACGGTTTGTGCTCATCCAGTACAATGATTCTCCGCTTTCCGAATTATCGATGCAGGGAATAATTGATGGTTTGCAAACCAATGGGCTTGTGAGGGATAAAGACTACGAACTTAAAGTTTCGAATGCCCAGGGCGATATAGCTACCCTGAACCTGATGGTTGATGCAGTTGTGAACGACAAACCCAATCTTGTTTTCATTACTTCAACTCCTCCTCTCCAGGCTGCAGCCCAGAAAATAAAAACCATCCCGGTGGTTTTTACTGTTGTAGCCGACCCTATTGTGGCAGGCGCCGGAAAATCATTTCAGGATCACCTGCCGAACGTAACCGGCATATCCACTTTGGGCGATTACGAAGGAATGGTGAAATGGGTAACCAAAGTCCTTCCTTCGGCCAGGGTTATTGGAACAATATTTTCCCCCGGCGAATCGAACTCAGTAAAAAACATGAGCGAACTCAAAAAATATGCTGAACTGGCCGGGATAAAATTAATCACAGTTCCGGTTAACAGCAGCCAGGAAATTACGGATGCCGCATTGGCATTGGCTTCGAAACAACCGGATGTGATTTGCCAGATCGTCGATAATTTAACTTCGGCATCGTCGGCCACTATAATTAAAATCGCCAAAGACAATAAAATACCTGTTTTTGGATTTGTAAGCGATCAATCCGCGAAAGGAGCTGTGCTCGTAGTTTCACGCGACTATCACCAGGCAGGTGTCGATGCGGTGAGACTTGCTTTGCGGATTATTAATGGCGAAAACCCGGCTCAGATCCCTTTCGAATTTGTAAGTAAAACAAACATCCTGCTTAATCCCGCAGCTGCCGCAACTTATGGCATCTCTTTTCCGGCAGAGTTGTACGGGCTGAAAGATGTCATCATTACGAAATAAGGTTTATGGAAGAAAAACTAAATATTGTCCAGGAGGAACACACTGAATATACCCTGCTGAAAATCGAAGGGCGGATTGACGGGTACTGGTCGAAACAGCTGGAGGAATACCTCGACAATGCATTGCGTGCCGGTAAGTATAATATTGCTCTGGATCTTACAGGGGTCAATTACCTGAGTTCACTTGGGATCAGGATACTGGTAAAATTCAAGAAACTCTACCGCCAGGTTAACGGAGGATTTGGTATAGTGGATGCCTCGAAAAGCGTGATCGACCTGCTCGGTATGGCTGGTTTGCATGCCATGCTAAAGTGGCAGGTTCAGGAAGTTGCACCTGCAATTGAATCTGCTTCAAGGATAATTGAATCGGATGGGTATGTATTTAAAGTAACACAAACTGCCGGGCTTAAGGATATGGAATGCTACCTGAATGGCAACCCTGAGAAATTAACAACCGGCGGCTTTGGAAAGAACGACTGCAAAAGCCTGAAATTCGGACGAAATCATTACGGCATAGGCCTGGGTGCAATAGGTCTGGATTTTGATGATTGTAAAAACCGGTTTGGCGAATTTGTGGCTCTCGGCGATTCGGTTGTCTATTCGCCGGCAGGCAAACCCAACAATCCGGATTATATGTTAAAGTCGGGGGCGCTGATTCCCGGAATCGAATTATTGTACGGAATCACATTTGAAGGTGATTTCGATACCGTAATTAACTTCTCATCTTCCGATTTTGGCAAAACGATAGGATTGAGCACTTTGCTGACAAAAATATTCGAGATTACGGCGTATGAAAACCTTGTTATGGTAATGCTTGCCGAAACCTCGGGGCTGGTCGGACTTTCAATTAACCATTCGCCTGCCGCTGAAGGTGAAAACATACAAAATCCTTTCACGTACCCTGAAATCAAGGAAAATGTAAATTTTACAACAGAACCGGAATTTCAACAATTGATGACTATTACAGCCGGCGTAGCTTCCGTTTCAAAGGACGGAAGTCTTGAGAAATTCACACGTCCTTTTGTTTCCGGCAGTCCGATCCTCCAGCATTTCCATACGGCTGTTTTTTCCTACCATCCGCTCAAGAAAACGGATATAAACCTGGATGATACCATTTCTGCTTTGTTCGAACAGGATAAAATACGCGGGGTACTTCACCTTGTAAACGATACCCGGGAAATAACGGGAATTGGCGAAAGCGAATTTACCGGCGGGGTTTGCTGGATAGGTAATATTAAATCACCCATTAAAACGAGATAAAATGTCGCTGTTAATAGGAGCTGTTACAATCGGCCTGATTCTGGCTTTGCTGGCACTCGGAATATTTATAAGTTTCAGGATTTTTAATTTTGCCGATATCACTGCCGAAGGGTCGCTGACACTGGGAGCATCCATTTCGGCATCCATGATTGTTGCTGGTTTTAATCCCCTGCTGGCAACTTTGGTTGCTCTTGCAGGCGGTTTTATCGCAGGAGCGCTTACAGGAATAATTCATACCAAATTCGAAATCAACGGTTTGCTGTCGGGAATCCTTGTTATGACTGCCCTGTATTCGATCAACCTGCATGTAATGGGTAAAAGCAATGTGCCTCTTATGTCGGAAAGCACAGTTATAACCTATTTTGAAGACCTGGCTAAATGGCTTATGCCGGGAACCGAAACCATGTCACTTTTCGGTAATTCAATTCCCGCGAAAGATATTATTATCCTGGCTTCTGTTTTTGTAATAGTGAGCATTTTCGGGGTAATACTTTATGTTTTCTTCAAGTCAAACTTTGGCACAGCTATGCGCGCCACGGGGAATAACCAGCAAATGATCAGAGCGCAAGGTGTAAATACTAAATCAATGATCATTCTCGGGCTGGCAGTTTCCAATGCACTGATTGCTCTTTCCGGCGCAGTTCTGGCCCAGTTCCAGGGGTTTGCCGATGTACAGATGGGAATTGGCATGTTGGTGTGGGGATTGGCAAGTGTAATTATAGGCGAAGCACTTATCAGTGACAAGTCCCTTGGCTTCCTCATTACAGGCGCAATCTTCGGCTCGGTGATTTTCAGGTTGCTGGTAGCAGTTGCCTTGCGTATAGGGATGAATCCGAATGATCTGAAACTTATTACAGCACTCTTTGTATTTATTGCTCTAGTACTTCCTAAGATTTTGAAAAAGAACAAGATGAAAAGCATGGAAATAAAATGATAGAGATTCAGAACTTAAACAAGACATTTAACCCGGGAACCGTCAACGAGGTTAAGGCGCTGTGCGACATCAACTGCACAATCGAAGAAGGTAGTTTTGTCGTTTTATTGGGTACTAATGGATCAGGCAAATCGACACTTCTTAATGCCGTTGCAGGGAATTTTTTACCCGACTCGGGCAAAATCATGCTCGATACTATTGATATAACCCGCATGCCCGAGCACAAAAGAGCAAAGTATATCGGCAGAGTATTTCAGAACCCGTTTTCGGGCACCGCCCCTGATATGAGCATTGCCGAAAACATCACGCTTGCAGCAAAAAGGGGAATGCACCGCAGCCTCGGATGGGCACTTCCCAAAACAGCCATCGAAGAGTTCAGGGAAAAAGTACGGCCTTTGAATATGGGGCTCGAAGACCGTTTGGACAGTGCCATTGGGAAACTTTCGGGCGGACAGCGACAAGCCCTCACACTATTGATGGCAACCTGGCTTAAACCAAAATTGTTGCTGCTCGATGAGCACACAGCCGCACTCGACCCTAAAACAGCCAATAAAGTCATCCAGCTTACCAAAGAGGTGGTTGAAAAAGAAAAACTCACCACTATGATGGTGACACATTCGATGCAGCAAGCCGTAAACTTAGGCGACAGGATTCTCATGCTGCATAACGGCCGTATCGTTTTCGAATTCAACGGGCAGGAAAAACACAGGTTGAAATCAAATGACCTGCTGGCTTTATTCGACCAGATCAGGCGGAAGGATCAGATCGATGCAGCTACGGCCGATATGATCGGCCAGCTTTATATTTAAATACCATGGTAATATGATCGTTCACTCCCTGAAAAAGCTTTGGTTGTCGGTATTGATTATTGTTGGTATTTCTTCCATCCTGATACTTACAGACAGCAAAAAGAAAGGAATTGGCATTTTCGAGAGGCAAAAAACGGTAGCGATATTCAAATTTGCTTCCCGCCTTACCCTGGACGAAACGGAAAGAGGCTACATCGACGGTTTGGCCGAAATGGGCTACCACGACGGGGAAAAGATTTCGATCACAAAGTACAACTCCGAAAACGATCTTCCAACTGCATATACAATTGCTTCTGAGATTATCAGCCGTAAATACGATTTGGTAATTACAGCCAGCACACCTTCCCTCCAGGTAATGGCAAAGGCAAACAAAGAAGGAAAGGTGATTCATTTATTCGGTGCCGTAACCGATCCTTTTAACAGCGGGGTTGGAATTAACAGGAAGGATCCTTTCAACAGGCCACACTGGCTTGCTGGAACTGGTTCCTTTCAACCGGTAAGGAAAGCATTCCTGATTGCACGCCAAATGAATCCAAATTTAAAAACTGTAGGTGTGGTATGGTGCACAAGCGAAACCTGCTCCGAGGCCTGTGTCCGCATAGCCCGCCTGGTTTGCGATACACTCGGGATTACTTTGGTTGAGACTACAGTCGACAACTCCACCGGTGTTTATGAGGCTACAAAGGCTTTGGTTTCGAGAGGTGTAGAAGCAATATGGATAGGCGGCGATAATACAGTGGAGATTGCAGCCAGCATGGTTATTAAAGCTGCCGACGAGGCCGATATCCCGGTTTTTACTAACAATACCGACCATCCTCCCTTGGGTGCTTTGTTTGGATTGGGAGCGAATTACCACCAGGTAGGGCTTAATATTGGTCATATGGCTGCCGAAATTCTGGCAGGGAAAAAACCGATTGAATACACAATTGCTAATGTATTGCCGGAGCTCCTTGTTATAAACGGGGCGAAAGCCCGAAAATTTCAGAAGAAATCGTGGATAATAAGCGAAGCGATCAAAAAGGAAGCAAGCAAAATTCTTTAACTACTCAATAATCTTGTTTGCAGCGGTTAACAGTTCCTCAGGGATGGTTAACCCTTGTTTAATGGCTGCTTTTTTATTGATTATCAGGCTTATATCCTCTACAGGAATAATATTGGGGCTGTTGCCGGGTCTCTTTTTCAATATGTCAACCACCTTCAGCCCGCTCATATACCCCCATTTATCATAATTTACACCGTATCCCAATGCGGCTCCTTTGTAGGTTTGCATCGGGTCGGCAACAAAAAGCGGGATGCCGGCTTTATCGGCAACACTGGCAAGGGCATTCAATCCAAGGTATAATGTATTGTCGGCAGCCACAACCATTGCATCTATGTTATTTTGGGTGAGGTACTGTCCGGCCATGAGTATATCGTTCGAACTGTTTACCGATGTATTTATCACCTCGATTCCCCTTTTGTTAAATTCATCACCAATTACTTTCGCCGAATACGTTGCATTCGGCTCCGAATTGTTGAATGGTAAGCCAATCTTTTTCAGGCCGGGTATGCATTTCTGCAATATATCAACAAACGGGCCGGCTTTGAGCGGATCGTAAACTCCGTATAAATTTGCCGGAACTTTCTTTAATCCTACCTGTTCGGGACTGAAGGCCACCGTAAACACCACCGGTATATCTTTCACCATCTGGGCGGCTGCCACCATACAGGGAGTGCTGTTAGTAACAATTACATCCACCTGTTGTGAAACAAACGATTGCAGGATCATGGGTATCATCGAAAGGTCACCCTGCGCATTTTTATCGAGAATGGTAATATTCCGGCCATCCACAAACCCTGAATCCTTAAGCGCCTGGAATAAGGAAGCTTTGGCAATATCCAACACCGGGTCAGGGGTAATCTGGATATACCCTATAACAAGTGTATCCGATTTTTGGGTACAGGAAGTGATGGACAGGAATGCTGCGAAAAAACCGAGAACAGCAATGGCAGAAATCTTTTTCATTTTGTGACCTTTTAAGAAAAAACGTATGATGAATATGCAGGTTGTTATTTATTCAGTTTATTGATTTTGAAGGGTAAAGATAGCATTTCATAAGCAAATTTTCAGCAGGAAACCGGAAATAAAAAATGTACCGAAGAATTGAAATACAAGTATAGCTTTCCCGAAAAAAAGTTCAGCAGTTTCCGGGTGATTTTTTATTTATTTGACACTGCCAATCCAAATAAAATTAACTTTACATGACTAAAAAGGAAGAAGAATAAAGGGAATGCTTTTCATGATTTCGGATATTTTTCAGTGCTTTGCCATGTGCCGCTGCAAAATAGAGGATTGTGGGTTTTAGAGAAAAGGTTTAAAATTGACCCGGCTTGAAAAAGGCGGGAAAATCAATCTTTCCTGAAATCAGGGTGTTAAGGCAGCTGCGATATGTGGGAATGCATTAACAAATACCCTCTTGTTCTGTAAAACAGTTACTCTCCCAACACATTCGGGCATAGAATGTTTTTGTAAAAAATGATCATCAGTTGAATGCTAAATACTGAACCGAATTGTTGAAATCGTTGACTTATGTTTACAATTGCCACTACAAATGAAGACGGGATACTTTGTGTGATTCCTGAAGGACGGATCGATACGCTTAACAGTGTTTTGTTTAATGAAAAACTCCTTACTGTTCTCGAAACGGAAACATTCCTGATTATCAGTTTTGCCAACTGCCATTATCTTGCCAGTACCGGCATACGATCCTTAATAACCGCGGCAAAAAAACTTGGAAATAAAGGCGGAGGGTTGGTATTGGCGAACCTTTCAGCTGAAGTATTCCAGGTTCTTGAAATGGCCGGATTACACACTCTTTTTACATTAGCCCAAAACACAGGCGCTGCTGTTGATGAAATAGCCCGCATGAGGAAAAATACCAGCCAGATCAAACAGATTGAAATCAGAGATCGACTTTATGAATACGTTGAACCGGCTAAAAATAACAACCCGGCTCTCTTCTGGGAAAAAGAGGAGATTGTCGGTTACAACGATCTGTTGATTTCAATAGGAATTGGTTCACCCGCCGAATCACTGGCTGAAGAGGCCGAAAACCGGGGACTGTTTATTACACTTGGAAACTGCACCGGGTTCCTTCCATTCGATCCCGGAATTTCTCCGGATTTCAGGGTGCTTAAAGATCCGTCAGGAGGAGGTATTTTTCTGCATTGGGCACTCTCACTCTCCCAACCCCCTGAAATATGGGTTAAACCTATCAGCAATCCGGGCATTGAACTGGGAGCCCTGCTTGCTGATATCATCCAGATTCCGATAGCGGATGAAGCCGAAAAATTACAGGCAATCCTGGTTTCCGACTCCTCGGATTCAGCGCCTTCATTAACCTTTGGCTTTGTGGTAGATAAGAACGATCCGTTACTGTCGCAATCCACTTTCCGGCAGAAACTCAGCCCGTATTTGTATCCTGCCGCGAATGCGGATCAAATGATTATCGGAGCAAAATTCCTGTTAAACCAAATGCCCGGGTTAGTTCAGGATGAATCCATTTTAAGTTTTGCAAAACGCACCCTCACATTTGAGAATATTGAAAGCATCGGTCATCTTGATCTTTCGGTACAGCTATCGCAAGCCCGGGTTTGGCTGTCATATTCAGGGCAGTGGATTAATGCAGCATCAAAGCAGATAAAAGTCGAAACTTCCGATACCTTTTTTCTGGAACCCTACAAAGTTTACCTGGCCGGCAAGTTGTACAGCGATTCATCAAAGATTATTATAAAACAGCTTCACGGCGGATTTTCGGCCCAGACGTTCCAGGTAGATTCGTTCGATCAGCAAGGCCGCAAACTGAGGCCGACAGTTTTAAAAATTGCCAGCCGCGATCTCATATCAAGAGAAGCTGGCCGCTGCCAGGAATTTTCGCTGCCATTTATCATGAATAACAGTGCTATAGTATTGGGAACAGCATTCTTTTGCGATATGGGAGCTCTTCGGTATAACTTTGTAGGAATAGGAGGGGAGCAAACCCAGTTAAAATGGCTGACCCATTATTTTAATACCTGGGATGTTGAACAACTCGAACCCCTGTATGATAAAATATTTCTGCAGATTTTGAAACCCTGGTATGGTCAGCCGGTAAAAGAACAAATATTCCCGTATCGCGATCATGATCCGACTTTTACATTTTTCCCTCATATTTACACAACCGCCGAAAATGAATTATCGGTTTCGGCTGATGAAAAATACCTGCAGATTGAGGAAACAGGTCTGCAACGCATTAATCCTTACTGGTTTCTGAAATACGAGTATCCGGCAAGGCGTAATAATGCAATTAATTATTATACCTCGATCTGCCACGGTGATCTGAATATGCAGAATATCCTGCTCGACAAGGATATGAATGTTTATCTTATTGACTTTTCGGAAACAAGACCTCGTTCGGTTATTTCCGATTTTGCCCGCCTTGAAGCTATCATTATGATAGAGCATGCTCCTTTGGATGGTATCGAAAGTCTGGAAGAAATGATAGAGTTTACAACCCGCTTCTATGGGTCTTCCCGTCTTGATCATCTTCCGGATTTCACATGGATTGGGAAATCGCCCGAAATTATGAAGCGAAATCTGGCAATAACAAAAAAAATGCGGCAATATGCTGTTGAAAGCACCCTGGGCGAACATACACCGGTTCCATACTATTTAGCACTGCTGGAGTGGATTCTGCCAATTGTTTGCTATACAGGAGTCCCTTTACTGTATAAAAAGCTTTCGGTTTATGTAGCCGGGCTTTTATGTGAAAAAATTATGGAATATGATGAAACCCATGTTTTGGAATGATAAACTCACATAAAAACAGAGTATTTGTTTTACTCAAATACTCATTATGGCACTCTGCCGGGATTAAGGCAAATCCAGAAACAAACAATGTATTGGAACGCTACTACCCTACTGAATAATGCTTTTTATTACTCAAAAACTAATTCTTACAAATGAAAAACTGTTTTAATTTATTACTTCTGATGGCCATGCTTTCCCTTTTGGGATGTGGAAGCAAAGACCGGAAAATCACCAGCCTGGCGGGGCTCGAAGGCGGAAAGATTTTTGCCGTTCCAACAGGGACTGCAGCTGACCAGATGGTGCTGAAAAAGTTCCCCGATGCTAAACTGGTTTATCTGAACAATATCCTCGACTGCGCCCTTGCAGTTAAAGGAGGGAAAGCAGATGCTGCTGTTTACGACAAACCTGTTTTACAGAATATTGCAGCTAAAAATGGGGGAGTCTACGTTTTACCCGACTTAATCGTCGACGACAAGTATGGTTTTGCCGTCCGGCTTTCAGATGTGCCGCTTAAAACAACAGCAGATGGCGTCCTTTCCGAATTAAAAGCTAATGGCACCTACAACGACATGATGAAAAGATGGTTCCCCACGAAAGGAGGCCCGTCGCCAATGCCTGTAATTTCATTTGACGGCAGTAATGGTGTTCTGAAGTTTGGTACCGCGGCAGTAACCGAACCCATGTCGTTTCTCGACGGTAACCACAATATAGTAGGCTTCGACGTGGAGTTTGCCTCATACATCGCAAAAAAACTCAACAAGCAGCTCGAAATTATCGATATGGAATTTGGTGCTATGCTCCCGGCTCTCATTGCCGGGAAAGTTGACATGATAGGAGCCGGTTTATCGATTACGGAGGAAAGAGCGAAAAAAGTATTGTTCACTCAAAGTTACTACCCAAGTGGTATTGCGGCACTTGTAAGGGATAACGCAGAACCGGTGACCGAAGTAAAAAATAAAAAACTCACTGGTATTGATGATATTAAGGACAAACGGATTGCTGTTTTGCTCGGTTCAATACACGATACCTATGCAACAAAAAACTATCCGAAAGCTGAGATAATGGAGTATCAGAATGTTAGCGACATGCTGAATGGCTTGAATTCAGGTAAGGTGGATGTTGGATTTTATGACCATATATCACTTAAGGAAATTTTCAAAAGCAATACATCGCTGGGCGTTCTGGCGGCAAATGTATTTGAAGTTCCAATAGCTGCCGGGATTAACAAAAAAAATACGCAATTGCTTCAACAGTTCAATTCCTTCTTAAAGGAAATTAAATCCAACGGGGTTTATGACGATATGGTCGACCGCTGGATGAATAAAGACCTGACTGCAATGCCTGATATTCCCGGTTCTAATGCCAACGGAGTACTTCGGGTTGGCATTGTAGGAGATCTTGGGATGCCTTTCTCCCTGATAAAGGACGGAAAACATGTTGGTTTCGACATTGAACTTTCTACCCGGTTTGCAGCCTCTATTGGTAAGGAATTTGCTCCGGTTGATATGCCCTTTGGAAGCCTGATTGCTTCAATATCAACGGATAAGATTGATCTGATTACTGCTTCCATGATGATAACCGATGAGCGGAAAAAGATGATTAATTTCTCGGATCCTTATTTTAAGTCGGGGGTTAGCGTCATCGCACAAAAGGACAACATTCTTCTTCCCGATTCGAATAGCATTAAGAGCCTGGAAGATATCAGCGACAAAAAGATCGGGATTTTTACCGGTACCGTACACGATGCTTTTGTTGCTAAAAAATACCCGAAAGCACAGGTTTTGCGTTACGAGAGCACAGCTGATATGATAATGGCTTTGAAATGTGATAAGGTCGATGCCGCTATGATGGACGCTATAACAGCCAGACTATTATTGAAAAAGAATCCCCAGTTGGCCGTTTTGAGTGATGATGTATTAAAAATGCCTTTAGGTGTAGGTTTCAACAAAAATAATCCGGAGCTGTTAAAGGATTACAATAATTTTCTTGCTGAAATCAAACAGGACGGCACCTATAAAACCATCGTCAAGCGATGGTTCGAAGATGATGCCGAAGAAGCTGTG
>CAISRK010000003.1 GCA_903887815.1 uncultured Bacteroidales bacterium
CAGAAGACAGAAGACAGAAGTCAGAAGACAGAAGACAGAAGTCAGAAGACAGAAGACAGAAGTCAGAAGTCAGAAGTCAGAAGACAGGAGTCAGAAGACCGGATGTCAGAAGTGAGACTATTCCCATTCTCGGTCACTTTGTCGCCAATTCGCCCCTTGCCCAATCGCTTTGTCAGATCTTCCGAAAATTACAATTCCTGTTTAGCGCCGACTCTCGCCCGATCCGCCCGGTTTGCCACCGCTACCGCCTTTGCGTTTACCGCCGAATTTACGGTTACCGCCTTTGGGCCTGATTTTAGGATTATAGACGGGAGTTTCGCCATACTGTTCGGGAACGGCTGATTTTTCAACTTCCCGCTCAAGTAAAGTTTCGATAGCATCAAAACGCTGCTGGTCGCGTTCATTGATAAAGGTTACAGCCGTTCCTTCGGCCGAAGCACGCGCCGTACGGCCTATGCGGTGTATATAATCTTCGGCATCGTGCGGCACATCGTAGTTTATTACCATATCAATGTCCTCGATATCAATCCCGCGCGAAACAATATCGGTGGCAACCAGAACAGGAATATCGCCGCTTTTAAAGCGGATAATCACATTTTCGCGAGCGGCCTGTTCAAGAGTTGAATGGATTTCTTCTGCTTTTATGCCGGTTCGCTTCAATTCATGGAAGAGCTGGCGTGTTTTTTCCTTTGTTGAACAAAAAATAAGCACCCGTTTCATCACGGTTTCCTTCAGCAGCATTTTGATAAGCGGAATTTTCTGGGTGTCGTAAACCACGTAAGCTTTCTGAATGATTTTTTCGGCTGGTTTCGACATAGCAATATTGATCTCGACAGGATTTGTAAGGATCTGCCGGACCAGGTGACGTATTTTTGAAGGCATTGTAGCCGAAAACATCAGGTTTTGACGTTTTTTGGGCAGGTACGATATGATTTTCAGTATATCTTCATTGAAACCCATATCGAGCATGCGGTCGGCTTCGTCGAGTATGAGGAATTTAAGTTCCGGGAACTGAATATATCCCATATTCATATGAGCCATAAGCCGGCCGGGAGTGCATACAATAAGGTCGGCACCTTCGGTAAGCGCCTGTTTTTCGCGCGAGAAAACCGTTCCGTCGGTCCCTCCGTAAATGGCAATGGAACTAACATGGGTGTAATACGAAAAACCTTCCATCTGCTGATCGATCTGCAGTGCAAGCTCTCGTGTTGGCACAATAACCATGGCTTTCACCTGGTTGTCGTGGGGCATGGCCATTAGTTTTTCGATAACCGGGAGCAGAAAAGCAGCGGTTTTTCCAGTTCCGGTCTGTGCCGATGCAATGATATCGCGGCCTTCAAGTATGGCCGGTATAGCTGCAACCTGCACGGGTGTTGCGGTTTCGTATCCAATTGCTTCTATTCCCTGCATAAGCGTAGGGCTGAAGCCGAATGAGTTAAAGTTCAATGTGTTTTTGTTATGTTGTTAAATTAATTAAAAGATGGGGCGAGGGGCGAAAGGTGGGTGGGTGAAAAGAAGAAAGGAGATTTTATCACACTAAAATTTCTTGCAATCTCTCGTTTCCTTAAACTATCGGCACCTAAATTACTCAAAATTGCCGGATAATACGCAAAACCTGGCCGACATAGCTGCCACCAAACAAATTTACATGTACCAGCAGCGAGTAGAGGTTGAAAACATCAATACGTTGCTGCCATCCTTTTTCCATAGGCCAGGCCTGGTTGTAGGCATCATAGAACCCGGGCGGAAATCCCCCGAAAAGCTGCGTCATGGCTATATCCGCTTCGCGGTGACCATAGTAAACGGCAGGATCGATAATGCAGGGAGAACCACCCGAAGTCACCATAAAATTACCGCTCCAGAGGTCGCCATGGATCAGTGCAGGTTTTTCGGGCGGGATTATATTTTTTAACGAACTAAAAAGCGAATCGAAATACCGGGTATCGCTTTGGCTAAGAGCACCTTTGTTGCGGGCTTCCCTGAGTTGGGGTTCAATCCGTTCGGAGATAAAAAAACCGTAAAAATCTGTGTTCCTTTTATTGCTCTGCACTAATGACCCAATATAATTATCATAATCGAGTCCGAAGAGTTCGTTTGTATTGCGATGCAAAGTGGCCAATTCTGTTCCGAATTCAATCCAGAAATTCTTCGGGGGAATACCATTCTCAATGTATTGAAGCAACAGGAATGCATGTTTTCCGGATTCTTCGGAACCGATAATTTCGGGAACTACCAGTGTATTTGTGTCTGAAAGTATTTTCAGCCCGGCGGCTTCTTTTTCGAACATTCCCGGAAATATTGCTGAAGAATTGTATTTAATAAAATACTTTCCAGCCGTGGTTTTTAGTAAACGGGCTTCGTTAATGCAGCCACCACCGACTGCAACTGAATCACTAATCTTCACTGAGGTTCCGCTCATTTCAGCAAGCAGCAATTCTACAGGTGTTACCAGGTCAACCGGAAGCATTTCGTGACATCATTTTGAATAGTGAAGATAAAAAAATCATCCTGCCGACAGAGCAACAGGATGAATATTATGAAAACAGATCGATTGCTATTAGTTTTTTGCGGCGTTAACCAAGGGCTTGCGGCTGATTACCTGGTCGAAAACCGAAACCAGCAACAGAGCTACTGAAACCGGAATAAAATAAGCGTATTTGCCAAGTGACCCTATTTTGCCGAACATTTGTCCGATCCATGAAAGCCCGCCTGAAACCAGGTTGCCTGCCATTTGCGTAGCAGAGGTTCCTGCCATTTTGATATCAAAATCGAATACAGTCCATGCAGGGAAAATCAGCATTAGTATTGCAATACCTGCAGCTACGGCGAGTATGCCGTACTGGTAGGTGATCATCCATTTTTTTATAGGTTCGGGTTGTGCGAGCAGGCGATCCATGATACGCGCACTGAATCCTTCCGATGGTTTGTCGAGCCGGGTGCGGCTGACAATCCGGCGGATTGCTTCATCGTGGTTGTTAATCTCTTTTGTCATGGCACATTAAGAATTTCGGGGTTCAAAGATACAATTTTATACAACGGTTTCCATTTTCAACTTCATCTGCAATTCTTCATACAGTTTTTTGCGGATGCGGAAAAGTTTCACTTTCACGTTCGACACGCTCAAACCAGTAATCTGGCTGATATCGTCGATTGTATTTTCTTCCAGGTAAAAGAGCGTAACAATGGCACTTTCGTCGGCTGGCAGGTTATTTATAGCTTCATTTACAAATTTCGACTGTAGTTCAGTATCGAGTATGTCGAGGTTTTCAAATATTTCGTCTTCCGTTGTTTCGCCAACCACACGTTCGTCGAGTTGTGTAAAGTCCTGTTTGCGGCGGCGGGTGTGCGAGATGGCTGCATTGTAAACGATACGGTACAGCCAGGTACTGAATTTCGAATCACCTTTAAATGAACGCAGCGACTGGTAAGCTTTCACAAATGCATCCTGCGCAATTTCTTCGGCATCTTCGCGGCTGCGCACAATTTTATTGGCAATAGTGAAAGCCATATCACTATGTTTTTCGACCAGGATGGCGAATGCCTCGGTATTTCCCGCAAGTACCCGCTGCACGTGAAAAATATCGTCCTGTTCTTTCATGTGTTAGTATGACGCAACTTGGTGGATAAGGTTACAGAAGGAGTTTTGGGGCTGCTGGCTGCTGGTTCCGTCAACCCCATCTCCTTGTCTCCTTGTCCTTTCTATCAAAGAATCGTAAAATTACAAAAAAATACCCTTTTTTGTAACCTGTATCAAATAGTGACGTCATAAAAGGCAGAGAACCAGAATACGAACCCTCAAAAAACTTATAACATGCACGAAGAATTTTTTATCCCGATTTCATTTTTTGCTATGATACTGGGCATTGTGTACCTGTCGTACCGCAAAAAAGAACGTATGGCGCTGATACAAAGCGGCAGAGACGCATCTATTCTGAAGGAGGACGGACGTTGCTATTCATCCCTAAAGTGGGGACTTTTGCTTTTTGGTGTCGGCCTTGGACTGCTGATTGCCGAATTTATGGCTAAATATGAAGTTATGTCGCCCGAAGCAGCCTATTTCTCAATGGCTTCGATTTTTGGCGGAATGGCTCTGATACTCGATTTTTTTATCGAGAAATTCCGCAAGGACAAAGAGTCCGAACCGGAAAAGAAAAGCTGATAAAAGCGAAGAGCAATATTTAAAACCCTGCGGGATGCGTTTTCCGGAGGGTTTTTTGTTATTTAGGATTGAACACGGAGAGTACAGAGGGACGCGAAGGTTAAGTAAATCAGCGGTATCCACAAATAACAGGCATTAAAGTTTGGCAGAAAAAAGTTTTACATACAAAGGTCCCTCGCGGCGAAGAATGCTTTCGTAAAGGATCAGTTCGGCAACATTTTCGTTCTGGACATCAACAACAGAGAATTTGCCGATTATTTCCTGGAAAAGCTTTTTGTCTTTTAACTCTTTGATCCTCCCGATGGTGAGGTGCGGCACGAAATTCTGCCTGTCCGGCGGCCAGCCGCATTTTTCAAGTTCTGAAAAAAGGTTTTTTGCCAGCAAATCCAGTTCCGGCTGTTTTTCGATTCCAAACCATATCACTTTAGGATCGTAACGGCTGCCGAAAATACCGGTGTCCGAAATATGAAGCATAAATGGCCGGGATTGTGCCACTGCCACTCCGAGTGCCTGGCTAATGGCCGGTATGTGTTTTTCGTCGGTTTCACCAAAGAACTTTAAAGTCAGATGCGTATTCTCCGGCTCAACCCATTTAATCCGCTCGTGACGAAGCAAGGCAGATATCGAATTAAAGACATTTAAATACCCTTCCGAAGGATGAATTTTTACGGCCGCAAACAGTCGCTTCATAAAATTTAAACTAATTTGTGTAAAATTAGGAAAGTTTCTTAATTTTGCGCCTCTGTTGCGGGGCGTTAGCTCAGTTGGCTAGAGTGTCAGACTGGCAGTCTGAAGGTCATGGGTTCGACTCCCATACGCTCCACTTTTTGACCGAAATAGAAATTATAAAACGCTGTATATCATTTATATATAGCGTTTTTGTTTTTAAATGCACACACTATTGCACACACAATAGGACTTTATTTCAATTTATTCATCTAACATTCTATTGAATTATCTGCTCAGGAATTTATTCTCAAAGTCGCCTTTACCCTCTTCGACACACTCAAATACCAATACCACACTCCAGAATATACCAAAGCCTGCAATATTCCACTTAAAACTGATGGAATCATTGCTTGCGATACTTCTGAAGGAAGCCCGGCTATAAAGGTGATAAGGTTTATAATTACTATAGCGGCAAAAAATATGATTAAGTATATTTTCGTCATTCTCACTGAATCTTTTTTAAGATCCCAAAGCATCATGCCGACAATAACGCTTAGCACCATTACAGCAGAGATAATGATACTACTGATATAGAAAATGCTTTCTAACCTTGGAAATGTCTTCTGAAGTTGTATCATGTTGTCATATGAGACAGATATCCCATATAATGATCTTAAAGGGGTACCAATGGTTAGAGCTATACATAATAACAGTAACCACCCCCCAACTTTGTTATATTTTTTAACCCTTTCAATTTTGTCTTCTGATTTATCCTCTTTAACTCTCAACTCTGGGCTGCATATACTGTCAGATCCTTGTGGGATTATACTAAGTTCATCTTCTTTATTACGTTCCTTGAGGTCTTGATCAAGACCAGTCCAATTTGGTGGAAATTTGACTCCTTGATAAATCGCTTTTTCGTTTACTGGCTCGGAAGAGATTTTCCGCTTTTTAATTATGATTGTCACTATAAGATTTATTAAAAGCCCCCCACCCGTTAACCCAAAAAAGGACAATAACATCAAAGGAATATTTATGTCATTTTGTTCCTTATACCGATTAACAATATCGGGATTATTTTCTCCATTAGAACTTTTGTATTTATAAACAAGATTATCATATGTCTCTTTCGACAACTCTACCATACCCGAGTCGTTTAATTTGAAATATTTTTTTATAGGCATGTAATAGCCAATTGCGGCTGAAAAGATGAGGGCAATGCCCAACACTAAGATTAAGTTATTTTTCATCATGATAAGGTTTAACTGTTATGCATTATAGTTCAAAGTGTTTATTATTAAAAAATGTGTTATTTGTTTTCATCCAGTAATCGTAAGACGATAAAATCATTCTTCGATTTCGTCTTCTTGATAGATTCTACCCCATCGTAATCTTTGATATAGCCTAATGTTATAAGCCTTTCCTTAATGATAATCAGGTTCAGGGTCATTATGCTTATAATCTCACGATCCCCGGTTTTAAGCTTCATTAAAACAACCTCTGTAATAATCTCGCTGTTTGGTTTATAAGTTTCAATTAAAACCGGTTTATCAATGGAAAATAAGTAGTCATGATTCTTTTCCGTGTTGGCTTTAACGGAGTCCCATTGCTCACTATAAAATGCACCCTCAACTTGCTTTGCCAACATATCCAGATCGGAACGAACGGATTTTTTATTTTTCAGTGCATTCACTGCGGTAATTCTGAAATAGTCGTCATGGTCTTCCACCCCAAATTTGTCAAGCTCTTTATACTCTTCATTGTTTAAATAATACGCCAAATTAACATTGTCCTTGCTGCTGTACATATCTATTCTTGCCTTTACTGTAGGGTTTGAATAACACTCTGTCATACCATCTATTGACGGCAGGCATATGTTTATATCTCCCCAGGAGACGGACTTTTCACAAACAGCTTTTTTAATATGTGTTTGTCCGTTAGAATTACCATTGCAGCCGTATAGCATAAATGCTATGATTGCTATCCAAAGTAATTGGGTTTGTTTTTTTTCATTTTTGTTGAATTTTATGGGAGTATATACGTTTATTAAAAAATCTCTAATGCTATGTTAATTAAATGATTATAATCTATAAGACTATAAATAGAAAGACACCCTTATTCCTTAAGTTAGATAAAAACAGCTTCTGTATATCTGTATAGTGGTGTAAATATAAAAAAAATAACATAATGTCAAGTGTTAGGGCGAAATAGTTTTAACTGAATATAAAGCAACTTTATAATAACACGGACTTGTTATATATGATAAGGTATCGACCTCTTTTCACTTCACCCCATTCCAGTAGTAACACGCCCTATCCAACCACTTATCAACATATAACCAGTCGATATACGGTCTCTCATTAAATGGTGATACCAGGGGACTGCCAAGCGCTTTATTATCAATGAACAGATCGGCATGGATTTTACCTGAGTAATTAACCGATCGCACTTCCGGGTTAATGTTGACTGACCAAACAGGGATTTTATTCATTTCAAACCAAAGGAGGGCTTGGGTTAGGTAGAACCGATCATATATTCCACCAACTCTCACACCCGGATTAACATGTTTAATATCAATCCGAGAGGTATATAGTAGGAGTCTGTGACCGGTATCCGTAAGTTTTCTAAGTACGTGTGCCGCTCCAATGTCCTCTCCGATTCTTGGGAATTTATCCTTTACGCACACTCCATCGAACCCAATGGCTATTACTAGTGAATGAAAGCCATTTTCTATATCAAGTATTACTGGTTTTTCCATAGTTTACAACTTTTAGTTTTTATTGTACTTGGTGAATTCGCCTCTCACACAATTCCGACAATCTTTCTCGCCCATTAGTGGATCATTATTTGGCTGTGTAATGGATTGTGACATTCGTGGATATTGAACCGGGGCTTTATGATCTGGCTTCCCTACCCATGAGGCGAGAAGGTATACACTATTCCCAATCCTGCCAGTCAGCATATGTTTCTCAAGACCGAGACGGTTTATCATTTCGTCGGTTTCGTTGATCCAAACTGTGAAGTAAACTTTACTGCCTCGTTTTATCTTTGACAGAAATGTTTTTAGATGAAAATCCCTATCAGTAACTGGAACTATAAAGTGAGACTTAACCAATCTATAGGGCGGCAATGGGTTCGGATTCCCATTACTGTCGACTCCGGTTTCGAAGCGATAACTTACGTTATAGGGAATCATGATGAATTTTACACCTCCAGGTGTTTTGGGGTCATGGATCTCCAGTGCAATAAATTGCTCTCTTGCTGCTGATGGTTGATCTACAACATCAATGAATTCGATCTGAAACAGTTTTTTGTTGCGTAATGCACGCCGGGTAGCGAAGTCGTTTGTGTCCATAGTTTTGTTTTTGAGTGTGAATAATTGGATTGATGCTAAGCCAATCATCAATAGCTCTTGCCATGAACACTAAACGAAGGGGGAAAACTAAACCCAACGACAAAAAATGCCCTGTAAGTGGGGTATTGTCATGTATGGGAAATGTCAGATAAAAGTTTTTTAACATAGGGTCTGCTGATAAACTCACAGGCTCAAATTAATCA
>CAISRK010000004.1 GCA_903887815.1 uncultured Bacteroidales bacterium
CTCCTGAGGCACCACCTTCAGCTACAGCTGATACACTCTGCTACCAACTCGACATCCAGCCATTCTTTACAGCGAAGTGTGCTTCTTGTCATCCTTCGAATTACAAACCTGATTTGTCTGCAGGCAAGTCTTACAATGCACTTATTTCAGGCGGATATGTACCTGATACCATTCCTGGAAACAGTAAGCTTTATACCAAGATAAAGACCGGATCCATGGCTGGATACGCAACCGATGCAGAACGGGACCTCATTTTTAACTGGATCACATTCGGGGCAAAGGCAAATTAAGTTCATCCATCACATAAAAAAAGAAAATAATGAGAAAGATATATATGACATTTAAATTCAGTGCTTTGTTCTTGCTTACAATGCTGATGGTAAATTCAACCGCCATTGCTCAGGAAGCAACCGACGATTCAATAGTTGAAACACCTAAGGACAGGCCTGTACGCCCGGCTTTTGAAAGCGGTTTATTGTTTGATGCAGCTACTACCACTGTTAATCCTGCGAAAACTCTCGAAATGGTAATTCAACACCGCTTCGGAATCATAGAAAACGGCGTCCATGATCTTTATGGTATTTGGGCTCCTGCAAACATCCGTTTAGGAATTAACTACAGCATACTCAACAATCTGACTGTAGGTGTTGGTGCAACAAAATTCAATAAAATGGAAGATCTTCAGCTGAAATACAGGATTATTGAACAAACCCGTTCGAACAGCATTCCTGTAACCGTGATGCTTTATGAAGTTGTAGGAATTGATGGAAGTCCTGATTCAAAATGGCAGGAAAACTATACATTCAATAACAGGATGTCCTATTCAACACAGCTGGTAGTTTCCCGTAGGTTCAACGATCACCTTTCGTTGCAGATTGCCCCTGGATTCATACATTACAATTCGGTTGATTCAATTTATGACCACGACAGGCTTTCGATTTCATTTGCAGGAAGATACAAATTTTCGCCGCAGGGGTCATTCATTGTATCCGGAGATTTTCCTTTAAAACTGCAGGGCATTTCGGAACACAGCCAAACCTTCAACGACAGCGACGCTTCCTTTATAGCTAAGCCTAATATCTGTGTTGGTTTTGAAATCTCAACAAGTACTCATGCATTCCACGTTTACCTGGCTTCAGCGCAAGGCATCTTACCACAGGAAGATATCATGTGGAACAAAAATGACTTCTTCAAAGGTGAATTCCTGGTTGGTTTGAATATTACCCGTTTGTGGAATTTCTAAACCACTCCTCTCCGCCTTTGGAACACTTTTTGCATTAAAACTATTAATAACCAATAAATATAAAAAAAAATGAAAACTTCAATGAAATTTGCTGCAATTATCTGTACTGCAATTATTTTCGTAGCAGCCAATGTAGCTATGGCTCAGAAAGCCGGAGGTCCGTGGACCGTTCCTGCCAAGTACAAATCAATGAAAAGTACTGTAAAAGCCGGTGATGCTTCAATTAACACCGTTGGAAAAGAGACTTTCAACAAGCATTGCAAATCATGCCATGGCGCTAAAGGTTTAGGTGACGGCCCGAAAGCAGCTAATCTGAAAACCAGTACAGGCGATTTCTCAGCAGCCAAATTCCAGGCTTTTGCAGATGGAGAACTCTATTACATGTCATTTGTAGGTCGCGACGAAATGCCAAACTTTGAAAAGAAAATTCTTGACGAAGCTGACAGGTGGGCTGTGATAGGTTACATCCGTACCTTGAAGAAATAATTATTTCTCAAAAGGGTGTTCAGTAGCAACTGAGCACCCTTTTTCTTTTCCTGCATGCATAGTCCGTATACCAATACTCCAAAAAAATGATTTTTCAATCTACCCGTATGACCTGGAATATCCGGGTTCGCTTTTCGCTTGCATTTTGCATCCTCCTGATGAGCGCTTTTGCAATTACAGCCCAAAACAAACCCAAAGAAGAAACAAAGAAATTTAATGAGAATTGTCTGAAATGTCACGGACAATCAAAATATAAATATGTAAACCCTGAATCCGGGGCAGAGGTTACCAAAAGAATGTACCTCGAAACGATTATTAATCGTAATGAATTTTACGATTCAAATCATAAGACATTTAAATGCACCGATTGCCATTCGGAAGATTACGACACTTTTCCACACCCGGGAAGACTCAGAATGGAAGCCAAATATGCCTGTATCGATTGTCATGGCGGCGATGAAGCCTATGCAAAATTTAAATTTGAGCAAATCGAAACCGAATTCCAGGCCAGTGTGCATTCAACAAAACACAGCGACGACTTCAATTGCTGGATGTGCCACAATCCGCATACTTATAAAATAAATGCCCGTTCGGAAGAAAAGATAAAAGATATCGTAGCTTACGATAATGCAATCTGCCTGAATTGTCATGCCGATATTACAAAATACCAGATGCTCACGGATAAAGTTAATCCTAACATCCTGAAAACACATGCTTGGTTACCAAACCAGGCTCTGCACTTCAAAAATGTTCGTTGCATCGAATGCCACGCGCGTACAAACGATTCAATTCTTGTGGCTCACAACATACAACCAAAAGCAAAAGCTGTCCACAGATGTGTCGAATGCCATTCGACCAATTCAATACTGATGGCTTCACTTTATAAATACAAAGTGCAGGAAGGCCGCAGCAAAGCAGGTTTCTATAATGGGGTTATCATGAACGAAGGCTATGTAATTGGTGCAAACCGCAATTACTACCTTGGACTCATCAGCCTTATTATGTTTGGCTGTGTTATCACAGGTATCTTAATTCACGGATCATTGAGAATCATTAAACGTAAGAAATAATGTCAGGAAAAATATATCTCTACCCGGTGTGGGTCCGACTTTGGCACGGGCTGAATGCCATTTTAATCATTCTATTGATCCTTAGCGGAGTAAGCATGCAATATACCGATCCTGCAAACCCTTTTATCCGGTTCGATATTGCAGTAAAAATGCACAATATAAGCGGCATTATCCTTTCCGTTAATTATATTGTGTTCATCCTGGGTACCTTCATGACTCCTAATGGTAAATACTACAAAATAGCCATGAAAGGACTTACACAACGACTGATAAAGCAGTTTACCTACTATACTTTCGGAATTTTCAAACACGAAAAACCTCCGTTCCCTATCAGTAAAGACAGCAAATTCAACCCTTTACAGCAGTTTACTTACGTTGGAGCAATGTTTGTACTTGTTCCTATCGTAATCATTACCGGCTGGGCATTACTGTACCCGGAACTTGTACTCACCAAAATTATGGGAGGCAGCGGGCTGAAATTCAATGATTTTATTCATGTCATCATTGGTTTCTTCGTGTCGTTCTTTATGTTCGTGCATATTTATTTCTGCACCATAGGAGCTACATTTATCAGCAACTTCAGAAGTATGGTTACCGGATTCCACGAATCTCACTGACAAATGATACTGATTTTACATGTTCCTTTTGCAGGATTCATGTACAGCCCCCCCTTCATATTTAATTAATTAATTAATTGCATTCGATTATGAAGAATAAGAAGAATGAAGAAACTAATTCGAGGCGGAATTTCCTGAAATTAGGCCTCATGGCCGGTGCCGGTACAGTCGCTGCAACAGGATTGCTAACCACCGGCTGTAGTTCTTCCGGAGAGAAGATAAAAGTACTTACCACTTCGGGAGAAGTTATGGAGGTAGATAAAAATTATCTTACTCTTGCTCCTGTAGGTCGTGAGGAATCCCACGAAGGAATTCCCGGGCGTAAATTCGTAATGGTTATCGACCTGGCCAAGTGTAAAAATGCACGCAAGTGCGTTGAAGCCTGCCAGCAAGGCCATCACCTCCCGAAAGGTGAAGAGTTTATGAAGGTATACCTGATGCAGGATTCTGAAAAAACAGCCCCATATTGGTTCCCGAAACCATGTTACCATTGCGATAACCCCCAGTGTGTAAGTGTTTGCCCTGTTGGCGCAACCTATAAACGTAGCGACGGCATTGTTCTCATCGATAACGAACGCTGCATAGGATGTAAATTCTGCATGACAGGTTGCCCCTATTCAACACGTGTATTTGCATGGAAACCTGATGAAGAGTATGAACTCGATCAGCCCTATTCACCCGAAAAGGGTGTACCTGGAGTTGAAGGTACAGTTTCAAAATGCGATTTCTGCCCAGATATGGCCCGCGAAGGCAAATTACCTTATTGCGCCTCCGCCTGTCCGATGGGAGTTATCTATTTCGGTGATATAGACGAAGATGTTGTTACCAATGGAACTGAGACGTTCAAATTCAGCGAACTGATTCGTGATCGTTCCGGATACCGCTATTTGGAAAATCTGGGTACCCGGCCGAATGTTTATTATCTGCCACCTGTCGACAGGCAGTTCCCTGTTGAACGAGGTCTGGATGGACTCGATGAGGAAACCAGGAAAAGGTTTGATAATACGCCTTATGTAAAAAAACTTAAAGACAAGGAGGTCAAACTATGAGCAGCACAGTAAGTTCGGATAAATTACTCAGGGAATTTGCACCGCAAATTGAGCACACCAGCAGGTTAGGTAAACTTTGGATTGGATTCCTGATTGTTGTAATTTGTTATGGTTGGTTTGCCTTGTACTGGCAGGTTTCGCGCGGGCATATCGTTACAGGTATGCGCGATAACGTGGTATGGGGTGTTTATATCGTGAATTTCATTTTCTTCATGGGAATTAGTTATGCCGGCGCTCTGATTTCGGGCACTCTGCATCTATTTCATGCCGAATGGCGTAAACCTATTATCCGGATGGCTGAGTTTATTACTATTATCTCACTGTTAATCGGCCCATGTTTCATCATGTTATGTGTAGGCCGCCTCGACCGCCTTCCCAACCTGATTCTTTTCGGCCGCATACAGTCGCCAATAACCTGGGACGTAATAGCTATCTCAACCGATATTTTCGGTTGTATCCTGTTCCTTTACCTGGCGCTTCTGCGTGATTTGGGGAAAATGCGCGACTTCGCTGAATTGAAAGTTCCACAGTGGCAGAAAAAAATGTACAAAATCCTTGCTCTTGGATATACCGGTACACCGGATCAGCAAATAAGGCTTAAAAAAGCAACAGATATTATGGCAGCAATGGTAATAGCTATTGCCATTATAGTATACTCGGTGTTGGCCTGGATTTTCAGTGTTACGCTTCAACCCGGATGGCACAGCACGATTTTCGGCCCCTATTTTGTAATTGCTGCTGTATATTCAGGCACCGGAGTATTGATAGTTTCCATGTTCTTTTTCCGTAAAGCATACCACCTCGAAGAACATATCACTTTGCAGCACTTTGTAAACGTGGGCGTTATAATGCTGGTCCTTGGTGCATTTTTCGGTTACTTTACCTTTAGCGAATACCTTACAAAATGGTATGGTTCGGAAAAAAATGATGAGCAGCTTATCCAGGTTCTCCTGAAGAATTATTTCTTCCTCTTCATTTTATCCAACTATGTCGGTGTTCTTGTCCCTCTGATCGTGGTTGGTTTCAAAAAACTCCGAACTATAAGGAATATTACAATCGCTGCAGGAATTGTGGTTGTTGCGCTCTGGCTAAACCGTTATTTAATTGTGGTTCCTACACTTGAAACACCTTACCTTCCTATTCAGGATTCCCGCCTAGCCTGGCAACATTATTCAGCCACATGGGTTGAATGGGCGCTCACAGCTGCCGGGTGTGCAATGTTCTGTCTGCTTTTTACCATTGCTTCCAAATTAATCCCGATTGTCCAGGTTTCTGACTTAAAAGAAGAGCCGCTCGAAGCAGGTGATATTTATTTGAAGTAACCGATTTACTGATAGTTAAATATTAAGTAAACAGAAATTTAAAAACAAAATCATGAAAAGGATAATCCCCGTAATCATACTTGTTGTAACACTTTTAACCGGGTTTGTGCAGTTGCAGGCCCAGGATAAATCCAAATCATCGGAGCCTGCCGTATCAGTATTGAGATTTAACTGTATCAGCACATCCGACGACAGCATCCAGCTTATTGCGACAGTTAGTATTAAACACGAAGAAGGCAGCAAGAACCTTGCAAATGCCCCGGTTGTTTTCTATGCCACAGGAACTGATGGTGATAAAAAAATAGGTGAAGTAAAAACTGATTTTCATGGCGAAGCTATTTTGAAAATACCAGCTAAGAATCAGTATCCGCGTAATGAGCAGCAAATGCTCAATCTTAAAGCTACGTATGAAGGAAACGATAAATTCGAAGCCTCCGAAGGAGAATTTGGTCTTAAACCTGCAAAACTTAAAGTTTCCTTTTATGAAGAGGATTCTGTGAGGTATGTAAAAGTTGAAGGCACACAACTTAACGCTGATGGAACAGAAACCTCAATAGGTGCTGTCGACCTTACTGTTGGTATTCCAAAATTATTCTCTGTGCTGAAAATTGCAGATATTTCGCTCGATTCAACCGGTGTGGGTAGTGCCGAATTTCCGGGAGGCATTATCGGTGATTCGCTTGGAAACTTAACTGTAATCGCTTCAATCGAAGAGCATGAGATTTTCGGCAACGTTAAAGGGTATTCATCGAATTCCTGGGGCCTCCAGAAACACCTTATCAGTCCCGACAGGCCAACCCGTGAACTGTGGACACCCATTGCCCCTCTCTGGATGATTATTACCCTTATAGTAATGCTATTGGGTGTTTGGGGGCATTATATGTATGCAGTTATCCAATTGGTGTTGATAAATAAATCATCAGGCAAAACTAAAAAAGAATCTAAATCCTGATCACCAGGTTTCGTCTTAACCTGCCTTTGCAATTGAAGTAATAGGAACAAGAATTACTAGTATGAAAGCCACCTCTGACAGGGTGGCTTTTGCATTCAGGCATTATGATTCTTTCCGGTCTGATCAATTCCAAATCATTATTTTATTAATAATGTCAGCTTATCGGCAGCAATTTGCTCTCAATAATGGAAGTGTATACCTGAAATTGGCAGGAATCCTGTTTCCCCCTATTAAGAAACAATAAAAATTGGCTGGTCCCGGTACACATAATTAATAATTTATATATATCTTTACCCTTACGAAAAGGAATAATTTATATCCTCCAACTGGTGTCACTTAAAAATCCTAGAGCATTTTATAACTGGATAAGCCTAACTGGGTTTATTATTACAGCTAACAGCCTCATTCTGATACTGGTTCTGTTCCTGTTCTCCGTTTTGTCGGCACAGTTCAACACCTACCTTGGGTTGTTTATCTATATCATACTCCCTGTATTCCTTGTTTTAGGGAGA
>CAISRK010000005.1 GCA_903887815.1 uncultured Bacteroidales bacterium
GCCCGATGCGTGTTGGCCCCTGGGGGCTCATACAAACCATTGCCGACTTTATCAAGTTGCTGATGAAGGAGCTTATCACACCAAAGAGTGTTGATAAATTCCTGTATAACCTGGCTCCTTTCATCGTAATTATTGTTCCTTTCCTGACCATTTCGGTTATACCTTTTGCGCCGGGATTGCAATCGCTCGATTTCGATATAGGTATCTTTTTCGTGACTGCCGTTTCATCAATTGGTGTTATTGGTGTTTTGCTTGCCGGATGGGCCAGTAACAATAAATATTCGCTTATCGGCGGTATGCGCAGCGGTGCACAGATCGTTAGTTACGAACTTTCGGTGGGCATGTCACTCATCACCATGGTTATACTTGCCGGAACCATGCAGGTATCCGAAATCGTTGAACTTCAGCGCGGCGGTTGGTTCCTCTTCAAAGGACATATCCCTGCCATCATAGCTTTCTTCGTGTTTGTGGTTGCCGGTACTGCCGAAACCAACCGTGGACCTTTCGACCTTGCTGAGGCTGAATCGGAACTTACTGCCGGTTTCCATACCGAATATTCGGGTATTAAATTCGCATTCTTCTTCCTGGCCGAATACATCAACCTGTTTATTGTTTCGGCTATGGCAACCATCGTATTCCTGGGCGGCTGGATGCCTTTCCATTTTGGCGGTTTTGAAGCCTTTAATAACATAATGGATTATATCCCCGGACTGGTTTGGTTCTTTATGAAAGTATTCGGAATCATTTTTCTTATCATGTGGTTCAAATGGACATTCCCACGCCTTCGTATCGACCAGATTCTTACACTCGAATGGAAATACCTGCTGCCTATTAACCTGTTCAACATATTGTTGATGGCTACCATAGTATTATTGGGCTGGCATTGGTAAAATTCTGAAACTGATAACATAAACTGAACATGAAATCATTCTTTGAATATATAGCCGAGATATTTAGCGGCATCTGGACTTTGCTAACCGGGATGAAAGTTACCGCGAAGTACTTTTTCACTCCCTGGAACCATGTTACCCAGCAGTATCCCGAAAACCGTGATACGCTTGTAATGTTCGAACGGTTCCGTGGCGAAGTGGTTATGCCGCACAACGAAAACAACGAGCATAAATGCACCGGTTGCGGTATATGCGAAATCAACTGCCCGAACGGATCCATCGAAATTATTTCGGGATCGATTATCAATGAGGAAGGCAAAAAGAAACGGATTATCGACAAACATATTTACCACCTTGCAATGTGCACCTTCTGCAACCTCTGTGTAAAAACCTGCCCTTCGGACGCTATCGTAATGGCCCAGACCTTCGAACACGCCCATTGGGACCGCACCGCCATGACCAAAGTCCTGAACCAGCCGGGATCGAAGATTATGGAAGGAATTAAGGAATAGTGATGAGTTATGAATTATGAGTTATGAGTGGAAAACTAATACTCTGATAACCCAAAAAACTCAACCCACAACAATTGAATGACCATTGAATGACCACGAATGACAACAAATGACCACGAATGACAACAAATGACCACGAATGACAAACGAATAAAATCAAAAGCCCACGAATAACCACCCTACTGACCAAAGTTTTACAAAGAAAATATACCCAAAATGAATAGTGATGTAATGTTTTACCTTCTGGCCGGAATGATACTGGTGTTTTCAGTACTTACCGTTACAAGCCGGAAAATATTGCGAGCCGCTGTGTACCTCCTTTTTGTACTCGTATCGACAGCCGCCATTTATTTCATGCTCGAATACACCTTCCTTGCTGCAGTGCAGCTTACCGTGTATGCCGGCGGTATTGTGGTGCTGATCATTTTTTCGGTACTGCTCACCAGCCATATCAGCGAGAAAGCAATCATGGCCGATACGAAGCAAAGCCTGTTATCAGCCCTGGCCGTTTGTGCAGGAGCAATACTCACGCTGATCACAATTATGAAATTTGCTTTTGTGCCTTCGGCTGAACCCGCAAAGACTTCGACCGTAACCGATGTAGGAAATGCACTTATTTCGTACGATCGTGACGGCTTTGCCCTTCCTTTCGAAGTAATCTCAATCCTGTTGCTTGCAGCTCTGATCGGAGCCATTATAGTTGCACGGAAAGAGAAAGACGTTGACAAAAATGTGATAATCAAATAATTGAGACCAGCTGGTTCACACATTAACATTAGCACATTAGCACATTAACTCATTAACAAATTAAAAAAAATGACCGGAACCATACCGTTGCAATCTTTCCTGGTAATCAGCACCCTGATGTTTTTCATAGGGATATATGGGTTTCTTACCCGTAAAAACCTGATCACCATGCTGATGTCGATCGAACTTATCCTGAATTCCGTGAATATCAACTTCGTGGCATTCAACAAATACCTGTATCCTCAGAACCTGCAGGGCCATTTCTTTACGCTTATCATTATTGCCATTGCGGCTGCCGAAGCGGCTGTCGCCATCGCTATTATCATCAATATCTACCGTAATTTCAGGTCGATTGATGTGGATAACGTGGATGAGCTGAAGTTTTAATGAATTAATTAGTTAATGCGATAATGCGATAATTAACACTCTCTGAAAATTTGTCTTATAAAGAAAAGCAATGGGAAGTGAAAATGTAATTGTAGAAAAGAGTTTTAGGTTTGCTTTAAAAATAATAGAATATTCAGAACTGCTTGAAGAGAACAAAAAATACGTGATTGCTAGGCAAATTCTGAAAGCGGGAACTTCAATAGGTGCTAATGTTAGGGAATCTTAAAGTGCTGAAAGTAAAGCAGATTTTGTACATAAATTAAAAATAGCAGACAAAGAAGCAAACGAACTTGAATACTGGCTACAATTATGCAGAATGGCAGAAAATTACCCAAATCCATCGTGACTCGAAAATGAACTCTTAGAAATAAAAAAAATACTCTCTAAAATAATCTCATCGTCCAAAGCAGCAGTAAAATAAACCCTTATCCAATAGTAACAACATTAGCACATTACCAAATTAGTCCATTAGCACATTTAAAAAATATGGTCGACTACACGTATACAATACTCATCCCGCTGATTCCCTTTGTATTATTTATACTTATCGGGCTTACCGGGCACAAAATGAAACCCATCGTATCGGGGCTTATCGGTACCGCCGGATTAGGAATTGCAGCTATACTCTCGTATATTACGGCTATCAGGTATTTCTGGACCGATCACCTGGCTGAAACCGGTTATAAATCGATTAAAGCCTTCGAGATCACCTGGCTACATCTCACCGATAAACTCACCATCAACCTGGGATCGCTTATTGACCCTATTTCGGTAATGATGCTGATAGTTATCACCACGGTTTCGCTGATGGTGCATATTTACAGCATCGGATACATGAAAGGTGAACGCGGATACCACCGCTTCTTCGCTTTCCTTTCACTGTTCAGTTTTTCAATGCTGGGCCTGGTAATGGCCACTAATATTTTCCAGATGTATATTTTCTGGGAACTTGTTGGGGTTTCGTCCTTTCTGCTGATCGGTTTCTACTACGAAAAACCCAGTGCAGTCGCCGCATCGAAAAAAGCATTTATTGTTACCCGTTTTGCCGACCTTGGATTCCTTATCGGTATCCTGATCCTGTCATTCAATACCGGGACTTTTGATTTCCAGCTTCTTACCAGCCCAACCGGACCAGCCATCACCATGCCGGGCGGAGCCGCATTTATGGGTTTATCGGTATTAACCTGGTCGCTGATTTTCATTTTTATGGGAGGTGCCGGTAAATCGGCTATGTTCCCGTTACATATATGGTTACCCGATGCAATGGAAGGCCCGACACCAGTTTCGGCACTTATCCATGCTGCAACCATGGTTGTTGCCGGTGTTTACCTCGTGGCACGACTCTTTCCTGTTTACGCTCTCGGGGCTCCCGATGCGCTTACAGTCGTAGGCTGGGTGGGAGGAATCTCATCGTTGTTTGCGGCAATTATCGCGTGTACCCAGACGGATATCAAACGTGTGCTGGCTTACTCCACTATGTCGCAGATCGGCTATATGATGCTTGCACTTGGTGTTTCAGGTTACGGTGGTGAAAACGGTCTCGGATTTATGGCTTCTAACTTCCATTTGTTTACACATGCCATGTTCAAGGCACTTTTATTCCTAGGTGCCGGCGCAGTTATTCACGCAGTTCACAGCAACGATATGAAGGATATGGGCGGGCTTCGCAAATACCTGCCGATCACACACATCACTTTCCTTATTGCCTGTATTACCATTGCCGGCATCCCACCTCTGGCCGGCTTCTGGAGCAAGGACGAAATCATGGTTGCCGCATGGCATCATAACAAAATTTTATTTTCAATTGAATACCTGGTTGCCGGTTTAACCGCATTCTATATGTTCCGCCTGTATTACAGCATTTTCTGGAGCAAAGAAACCCATTACCACCACACACCGCACGAAGCCCCTTATGTAATGACCATTCCTCTAATGATTCTTGCTTTCGGTTCAATTTTCGCCGGCTTCCTGCCTTTCCACGCACTTGTAACATCCGACGGATTGCCGTTCGAATCGCACCTGGATTGGAGCATAGCCATTCCTTCGGTGTTGATAGCCTTACTGGGAATAATCAGTGCCACGGTTATGTATCGTAAAACAAGCGCTATTCCTGATAAACTCGCCGGTTTCTTCGGACAAACATACAAATGGGCTTTTCATAAATTTTACATTGACGAAGTTTATCTGTTCGTCACCAAGAAAATTATATTCCGCTACATCTCGGCACCGGTTGCATGGTTCGACAGGCATATTGTGGATGGATTTATGAACCTGGTAGCCCGCGTTGTTGAGAATACTTCCAAACTTATCAAAGGATTCCAGTCGGGAAGGCTGCAACAATATGGATATGTGTTTGTTACAGGGGCTATCGCACTCGTGCTGATATTTGTTTACCTGTGGTAATACCCCGGAATTGAAAAGGAATAAAAATTAAATCGCAAGAAACTCAACATGAATATACTCTCCTTATTTATCCTGATACCTTTGCTCACGATCATTGCCATATTGTTTACAAGCAATATGAAGCAAACCCGTGTTGTAAGCGCCATTGGCATGGGAATCCAACTCATTCTTGCCGGATTGCTTGTTTTCCTGTACCTAACCGAACGTAATACAGGGAACACGGCTGCCATGCTGTTTTATTATGATGCCGTTTGGTTCCCGACCCTCAATATCCATTATACAATAGGAGTGGATGGAATCTCGGTAGCTATGATTGCATTGACTTCCCTCGTTGTTTTTGCCGGGATTTTTGCTTCATGGATGGTTGATTACCTGTACAGGGAATTCTTTATTTCACTTATCCTGCTTGCCTCCGGGGTGTTTGGTTTCTTTATCTCACTGGATATCTTCACCATGTTCCTGTTTTATGAACTTGCAGTTATCCCTATGTACCTGTTGATTGGTCTCTGGGGTTCAGGTCCGAAAGAATATTCAGCCATGAAACTTACCCTTATGCTTATGGCAGGATCTGCTTTGCTGTTTGTTGCCATATTGGGTATTTATTTCTATTCGGCACCGGCAGGAAGCCAGCTTACTTTTAACCTGTTGGAAATCGCAAAAAATCATATCCCGATTGAAATGCAGCGCTTTCTTTTCCCGTTTGCCTTTATCGGGTTCGGGGTACTTGGTGCTCTGTTTCCGTTCCATACTTGGTCACCCGACGGTCACGCCTCTGCTCCTACCGCAGTTTCGATGCTTCATGCAGGAGTACTTATGAAACTGGGAGGCTATGGTGTTTTCCGCATTGCTATTTACCTAATGCCTGAAGCTGCTCACGAGCAAGCCTGGATATTCCTAATACTGACTGGCATTTCGGTTGTTTACGGCGCTTTTGGGGCAGTTGTTCAGAAAGACCTTAAATACATTAACGCATACTCTTCGGTGAGCCATTGCGGTCTGGTATTGTTCGCGATACTTATGATGAACCAGACAGCATTGAACGGTGCGGTTATACAGATGATCTCACACGGGTTAATGACAGCCCTTTTCTTCGCCCTGATCGGCATGATTTACGGACGTACCCATACCCGCCTCATCAACGAAATGGGCGGCCTGATGAAAGTTATGCCTTTCCTTGGTGTTGTTTATGTTATCGCCGGTCTTGCTTCGTTAGGGCTTCCGGGATTAAGCGGTTTTGTTGCCGAAATGACAATCTTTATCGGTTCCTTCCAGCATACCGATACATTCCACAGGGTGCTGACTATAGTAGCTACTTCTTCAATTGTAATTACTGCAGTGTATATCTTACGGGTAGTAGGAACCCTGCTCCTCGGGCCAATTAAAAACGATCATTTCCTGCATCTCACGGATGCTCTTTGGTACGAAAAACTTTCGACACTTACGCTGCTTCTTTCAATTGCAGCAATAGGTATGGCTCCGCTCTGGCTGTCGGATATGATAAACTTCAGCCTGGGACCTATCGTTGAAAAAATTAACAGCGTGGCAACTGTGGCACACCTATTTTAAATAACCGAATTAATCATCAATTTAGATACTCAGCATATGAGCATAAACGATTTCATGACAATGCGGCACGAATTAATACTGGCAGCGCTGGTATTATTGGTACTCATTATCGATATGAACCTGAAAAAGAGTCAGAAACAACTGATCATTCCGATTTCTCTGTCCCTTTTCTTTATTCATACAGTAGTTGGATTCCTGCCTGCACAAACCGGCGTTCTTTTCGGCGGAATGTATCATACTGATGCACTCACCCTCCTTATGAAGAACATCCTGAACGTGGGAGTTTTCATCGTGCTGCTGCAGAGCACCACCTGGCTGAAACATTCCGATAACGGGGATAAGATCAGCGAATTTTACATCCTGCTGTGGTCAACCCTGATAGGTATGAATTTTATGATTTCATCAGGCGATTTCCTGATGCTGTATCTTGGCCTCGAACTGGCAACCATTCCTATGGCTGCATTAGCTGCTTATACGCATCACCAGACACGCTCAGCTGAAGCTGGTATCAAACTTATTTTATCGTCAGCCCTGTCGTCAGGAATCCTGCTTTTCGGGCTTTCGATGATATACGGAACCACAGGCTCAATCTATTTTGATACAATCGGGGCCGTTTATTCGAATGCGCCTCTGCAGGTACTGGCATTTATTTTCTTCTTTACAGGGATGGCTTTCAAAATCTCACTTGTTCCCTTCCACCTTTGGACAGCCGACGTTTACGAAGGTTCACCCGTAAATGTAACCTCCTATTTTTCTGTAATTTCTAAAGGTGCATCCGTTTTTATCCTTATCATGGTAATGTATACCGTATTTCATTCCATTGCCTACCTGTGGAAAGATATTGCCTACCTTATTGCGGTAATGACAATGACTATCGGTAACCTTTTTGCCTTAAGGCAGAAAAACATGAAGAGGTTCCTTGCTTTTTCAAGTATCGCGCAGGCTGGTTTTATACTGCTCGGTATCATGGGCGGAAATAAGATTGGAATGACGGCAACCATATACTTTGTGCTGGTTTATATTTTCTCGAACCTGGGAGCATTCGGCGTTGTTTCTGCAATTTCGGCTAAAACCGGCAAGGAAAGCATGGATGATTACGACGGTCTTTATTCAACCAATCCAATGTTAACGCTTCTGATGATGTTAAGCGTATTTTCACTGGCAGGCATACCGCCGCTTGCAGGGTTCTTCGGTAAGTTTTTCCTCTTTACTTCAGCAGCTTCGGGCGGGTATTACTGGCTAGTATTTATTGCCGTATTAAACGCCACCATATCACTTTACTATTACCTGCTCGTTGTAAAAGCAATGTTTATCAATAAAAATGAAACGCCTATTGCTTTCTTTAAAAGCGACAACCTCACCCGCGCCGGGCTGCTGATTTGTACTTTAGGTATTTTCATCCTGGGCTTCTGGAGCCAGATTTATGAGTTTATTAATTCAGTTTCTTTCGCAATTGTAAATTAGTAACTCTCTTAACTTATCACTACAACAAAGCTGAATTATGGCACTCAAAGCAAAACATACAGTTGAAGAAATTAACGGTGTTCGCTGCACTGTTGTTGAAAAAGGAGCTTCCGCCTCAAGGATTGATTTCCTTAAAAACCTGCTCGGTTTTAATAAATTTGATGTGCAGGTTACCCAAGACAAGAAAGAAACCGAGGATGCTCCTACCCTTTTCACCGTAGGCGTTACCGACCTGGTTTTCAACCCGGTTATCGCAGTGTACGAAATGAGTTTAAAAACCCCGGATGGCAAACGTGTTTCACCGGCATACTGGGACCAGAAAGAAACCGAGATTGTCGATCAGTACTGGGAGTTTAAGGAAAAGTAAGAATTATTAAGTCAGCCGAAAGCTGGCTTTTTTTTTGTACCTGAACCTCCGCAGGGTGTCTGACACAAAAAATGCGAGTGGGCAGACACAAAAAAGGCCACCCTAAGGCAGCCTTCCTGTTTGGTGGGTGGAATATGGGGTTCGAACCCACGACCTTCGGAACCACAATCCGACGCTCTAACCAGCTGAGCTAATACCACCATGTTGGTTTGATGCTGCAAAAGTAATCTATAATTTCGAAATTTGAAAGCCTTAAGAAAAAAATTGAAGTTTTGATCACTACCATGCTACTAAACCTTCATTTTTTTATAGATTTGCAATAGTGGCCGGAAATTTAGTGGGATGCTGGAGCGAAGCGGAAGTGGCGCCTTGCGCCATCGAATGTTGGATGTCGAATGTTGGATGTGAAGGATGATAAACAGAAACCAGCCACCAGAAACCAGCCACCA
>CAISRK010000006.1 GCA_903887815.1 uncultured Bacteroidales bacterium
ACTCTTTCCCTACACGACGCTCTTCCGATCTATTATGATATGATCGTTACCATCACATCATAAATGCAGTTATTACGCATCAGATTTCAGAAAGCAATAGAACAGGTATTTTAGTCAACTTTGCGATCAGATCTGCCACTGCCAAACCATTTTTTCATATAAAGATAATCAATATAATAGAGAAACCGTATTGAAAACCCGTTTGTCTGTGGAGAACTTAATGTATTTCCCAGGTCCGCAAAATAATGATCGACCAGGGTTCGGTCCTGTGTATAGATCGAATTCTTCCACACAATACTTAATTCGCTGCCCGGGGCAAAATACCACCCGAAATTGAGATCAACAGTAAACGCATTGAAGTTAATATTGGCATTTTTTGTATAGTCAGCCTGGGCGAGCGAACCATTTGGCTGCAAGGTATAATAATCGGAATAATCAGCTTTCGACCAGTAATGGCGGGCCCTGAGGGTGAGCGAAACTTTTGTATTGAAGATATATCTCAGATTGAGAATATTACTGATAGTTGTAACATCACGTTCACCAAACCAACTGGTTGCGTTGCCAACTGAATCATATGCGGTATTAACCCAGCCATAGTCGCTCAGGTTTTTGGTAAAATTAAAGTTATAGGAAACCATAAACCTGTCGGTAAAGCGCATACGTGGTGTAGCATCGACAAAAAAGCTGATGTTGTTATTTTCAGGTGCATTTGTAAATCCGAGCATGCCCTGGACCCGGAATTTTTTCCTGTTGTCGGAACCAATGCTCCAGATGATATCGTAGCTGGCCGGCCGTTTGTAAACCATGCCATCAACCCTCGGTTCGTAGTAGTCATCTGCTCCAAGAGGTTTGCATATCAATTCAAGGTATGTGCTCCAATAATTCTGAAAAGAGGTACCGTTACTAAAGTCAAACATCAACTCTTTATAGCTGTTAGGTTTCACCAGGGTTGAATACTGAACGAAAAACTCAGTACCTGAATTCCGGATTTTCCAAACCGGATCAAGTATATTGTACGAAAGCCGGAGCCTGTTTATTGCTTCGTTATTATAGAGCAGGAAGCCCATTTCATTCGGATCGTAAGTGGCCCCGGTTTCCTGGCGCAGCAGCTGGTACTGGAATTTACCACTGGGTTTCGATATAACTGCCAGGTACTGATGGCCAAGCCTTGTTGAATCACCGCTGAAATACTTCTGGCTCACATTCAACCTGCCCAGGAAACTGAAGGTGTTGGCTTTATTGGTGAGTTTCGACTCCACACCACTTACATTGGCTGAGAATTTTGTTGAGGGAATCAGGTAATTTGTATTGATGAAAGTGATATAAGACCTGTTTTTCAAATTTTTATCAATTACAGCTACGTTATAATTAGTAAACGGCTGAGTCATAATTTTACAGGTTGCCTTGGTTTCGTTATTTTCAAGTACTCCGTAAGTATTGGTGGTCATAGCATTAAAAAAACCTACACCAAGTCCTTTTGCATTCCGTCCCGAGATCTTTGTTGCGTTTATAATCCGCGTCATATCCGGGTTCGAAATCACTGTTTCGTCAGCACGCGCGCTATCGTAGGGTGCATAATAATTCCGTGGGCTTCCTCCTACCCTCCTGGAGTAAAAGATTTCGCATTTCTGGAACAATTCAGTTGCCTCGGTGAAAAATTGCCTCTTCTCGTTATACCGGACTTCGAAAGGAGTCAGGTTTAGGATTACATCGTCCGATTGCACCTGCCCGAAATCCGGTATTAACATCATATCGAGCGTATAGGCTTCATTGATCCCATACCTTAAATCCATTCCGCCGCGAAGGGAGTATTGCCACTTGTCGCTTTGCGGGTTTTTCTCGGTATACCCGGCCACATAGGGCGAAAACGAAAGACGCTTTGGAGGATTAACATTATGAATTCCAGTTAAAGTCCCATAATATTTGAATACATCATTGGTGCTGTTGTCGACAAATGACCAGGTGGACCATTCCTGCGTACGGCGCAGGTTTCGCCAAAAGTTTATCCCCCAGACCTGTTTATCGGTTTTAGGGAACCTCAGGGCGGAATAAGGCATTTTTATTTCAACCGTCCAACTGTCGGAATTAATGGATGCGGCACTTTCCCATACTGCATCCCAGGTAATATCCTGCCCCACTGCCGAATATTTGCAGTCGTTCTGCAATCCGGCAGGGCTAACCTTGAATTCATACATGTTCAACCCGTCGTTGTAGGGAAGTATATCGAATGAAATATAATCGGTGAAAAGCTGTTCTATCTGGTCGCGGCGACCCATTTCCTTACATATGCTGTCGGGATGCGAATCGTACATAGTTGCAAAGATGTATAAAGCCACATCATCATATGCTATCCGGATTTCGGTGCTGAAAGGCGGAAGCGTGCCATTCCGCGGCGAATACTCTACAAAATTCCCTGCAACGGGAACATCATTCCAGAAAGCTTCATTCATAACTGCGTCAATTTTAGGAGGAGTGGTAATCCGCATTGCTTCGATAGTTTTTACCATCAGCAAAGTGGAATCGAGCCGTTGCAGGCTTTTTCCAGCGTTTACATATGCAGGTAACAGAAGCAGGAAAAAGCTGACAACCCAAAGAACCGGCTTCCGGATATATGATAAACATGCACTCAGGTTATTCAATTCCATCACGTTTTATTTAGTCAGGTTGTTTCTATTCCGTACAAAAATAGGCTTCCGGCGCAGCTATCTGAAACACAATCGATGAACTGCCATAACTATTCGTCAAAACAATAATTGCTGACGGTTACACGTTTTGCAGATGAATTCTGCTGTTTCCTGCAGAAGTAAATTTTTTTATCTGAAAGCAATGAATATAACAGCCTTGATAGCCAAGAAATCCAATTTAATTTCTTCGGTAGGCTTACCTTTGCACAATAACAAACTACGCATGGAGAAAATGAAAAACTTTATGATGTTGATTTCGGTTACAATCATCCTGCTTTCATGCAGTAAATCGATGCTGCCGACAGAGCGACCGGCCGAAAAATATACGGCATTCAACTACGAACCTCTTTCTTCAACAATTAACCTGCCCATCGAAATAAAAGTTTCGGCTCTTGAGGCCTTGCTTAACAAAGACCTTACCGGTCTGATTTACGAAGACAACAGCCTTGATGACAATGGGGGCGACAACCTGATGTTTAAGGCATGGAAAAAGGACAACATCAAACTGGGTTTCGAAAACGGCAAGTTTATTTACCGGGTTCCGCTCAAACTCTGGATCAAAGCCGGTTGGAAAATTGAACAGTTCGGAGTTTCCTTTTCCGATTACCGCGAACTAAATGCTGAAATAGCCCTTAAATTCCAGACCGCTGTTACAATAAACAAGGACTGGACCCTTACTACAGTTACAACTTCTGACGGTTACGAATGGCTGAGCAAACCAACACTGAAAATCGGGCCAATCGATTTACCGATCACATTTATTGCCGACCTGGTAATAAAGTACAATACCGAAACCATCAATTCGGCCATTGACGAAGGTCTTGTAAAGAGTCTCGATATGAAAACCACCGCCCTGGATGCATGGAAAGCCATACAGGAGCCCATGCTGCTCGACGAAGAATATGGTTTGTGGCTCCGCATAAACCCAAAATCCATTTCGGCTATGCCAATTAGCGGCGGGAAAGGAATTATAAAACAGACTTCTTCGATACAGGGAATTGCTGAATGTTTTACCGGTAAAAAACCCCCTACCCGAACCAATCCATACCTCCCTGAAATTACACCCCTGAACAAATACAGCGACGAATTCCTGGCCAACGTGGTTTCATATATTGGTTACCAATACCTCGATTCCGTCACAAAGGCAAATCTGGTAAATACGTCGTACGATTTCGGGAAAAGGAAAATCACAATAACCGGTGTTGACGTTTACGGAAGTGAAAATAAAATGATAATTGCCGCTGATGTTGTCGGGAGTATAAAAGGGAAACTGTATTTTGCCGGTTTGCCTGAATACCGGGTTGCCGATTCAAGTATAATACTGAAGGGGCTGCAGTTTTCGGTTCAGACAAAAAATGTACTGCTGAAATCAGCAAGTTGGCTTGCAAACAGCGGAATCGAAAAGATGGTAGCAAAAAATATGTCGTACCCCATTGGGGCCGATATCCGTGAAACCTACGACATGATGGCCACAAGCCTCAAAAAGTATGACCTTGGTGAAGGGTTTTATGTAACCGGAACCCTCAACGGCATGGAAGTTCAGCAACCCATGCTTGTGCCTGCAGGCATTGTGGCGCCGGTGAGCATAAAAGGGAAACTTGCTGTGAAACTCGATTAAACCTTTGTGTGCCGGAAGTCATCAAATAGAACAAAAGATAACAAAACAGCCGGCTGCATCAGCCTGAATGTTATACGGGAATTAATTTTGCATTTTTGCAGGTCTATACCCTGACATTGTCTAAAACTTGAAGCTTCAATAACGAATCCAAAAAGCAACCCCCTGGACAATAAAGAGAAATATATTATCCAAGCGCTCGATCATGCGGGTTTCGAAATACTCTTCAGGAGTCATTTTTCGGGCTTGTGTTTTTTTGCACAGAGGTATGTGAAGGATTTTGAAACGGCAAAAGAAATTGTACAGGATGCTTTTATAAGCCTGTGGGAAAAACGCGAAATCATTGATATGGACCGGCCTGTGAAAGCGTATCTCACCATGGTTATTCACAACAAATGCAGCAATCACCTTCGCGACAGCCGTAAATTTGACCCATACCTGCTCAATATCGAAAATCTGCTCGAAGTGCCCGAATACGATGGAGCCGACACCCTGGTGCATGATGAGCTTAAATTGAAAATCGATACGGCAATAAACGAGCTTCCGGATAAATGCAGGGAAATTTTTATCCTGAACCGTTACGAAAACCTTAAATACCAGCAGATTGCCGACAAACTGCAGATTTCGGTCAAAACCGTCGAAACACAAATGTCGAAAGCCTTGCAGCATATGAGAGTGAGGCTGGCGGAGTATGTAACCGTGCTGCTGTTTTTTATTGACTACCTGTTTAATAAATGATTATGAAGGATGTAATGAGGGACGAGGAACGAGGGATACAGGACGATGGACAAGGGTCAGGGAGACAAGGGGAAAATGCTTCCGACTTCCGGCTTCCGACATCAAACATCCGACATTAAAAAAAATATTCGCCCCTATATCAGGGTAAACCGATAGTTAAGTGTATTATTGACAGCCTGGGCACATGAACGAAAACGAAACATATTATATTGACCTGATCACAAGGTACTTCTCCGGCGAGATTGCTGAAGAAGAACTTCGCATTTTATCTTCATGGATGAATGCGGATACAAAGCATGAGGCGCTTTTCAGGGAATATATGAAAACATGGCAACTAATTGAAGAACAAGCCATTCGCTCAGCCATTAATACTGACCAGGAATGGTTTGCCATGCAATCGAAAATAAATCCGGCCACTCCTGCCATCGAATCACCAAAGGTTATCGCATTGAATCATGTGAATAAAACACGGCGTTCAGCTATTTTTACTAGCTGGCGGGCTGCAGCGGCAATAATCGTTCTTTTGGTTTCATCATTCCTTTTGTATACCTATTTTTCAAACCCTTCGACAGTAATTGTAACAGCCCGGGCTCAGAATATCGAACAGGTGCTGCCCGATGGTTCGGTGGTTTCGCTGCATGCAGGTTCAGAAATAACCTATCCGGCCGAATTTATATCCGGAGTGCGGAAAGTCAGCCTGAAAGGTGAAGCCTATTTTAAAGTTGCTCATGATAAAACGAAACCTTTTGTTGTTTCTTCCGGGGATGCAAGGATAGAAGTGCTTGGCACACAGTTTAACGTTAACACTAATTCCTCCGCAAGGTCCATTGAGGTTGTGCTTACCACGGGCAAAGTATCGGTTTATTACAAGGAAAAACCAGCCGACAAAGTTGTGTTGCTGCCCGGCGAGAAGGCTGAAATCATTTCAGGTGAGAAACGCATTACCAAATCAACCAATGCCGACCCCAATTACATGGCATGGAAAACCGGGATACTTGTATTTGATAACGAAACCCTCGGGCAGGTTGTTACAACCCTGCAGCACGTTTACCGCACGCCTGTTGTTCTTGCTGATAGGCAATTGTCCGATTGCAGGGTCACGGCAACATTCAACGGACAATCGCTCGAGTCGGTAATGGAAGTGCTGAAAATCACACTCGATTTACAGCTAAAAGAGAATGGGAACAGTATCGTGATTTCGGGAAAGGGGTGCAGATAAATGGTATCAGCAAGCCCCAATATTTGCAGAATTATAGAATCAATTCAACTCAACTGACTTTACCCGGAAAATGACCAAAGCAAAAATTACTTTTTTGTTCTTTATTTGCCTGACAAGTTTAAGCTCTCCTGCACAAAAAACTGAACTACAAAACCGTAAAAGCCGGGTTGGAATCACTTTTTCATCTTTTGGTTCCAACGATGTTATTTATCTTCAGCAAATAACGGGTGCTGCAGGATATAGCAGTGATCACTTTTATACATTAGGTATAACCTACCTGCATCAGTATAACAAACACCTGGAACTGGAAACCGGCATCGAATATTCATCACATAAAATTTTAATTACGCCTAATGTGCCACCATACGTGGATTATGCCCTTTATGGAGCTGAATTCTCATTAGTCAATATCCCGGTTTCGCTGCGCGTAAATTTTTGGAAATACTTCTTCGTTAACGGGGGGCTGATCCTGGATATTGATCCAACGGTTGCAAGCCCGATTGATAACCAAACCGGGATTGGGGCATGTTTAGGACTTGGAGGGAAATACGATTTCGCCTGCGGTTTATCGGTCTTTGCAAACCCATACCTGAAAGCACATTCGCTTTTACCCTTTATGCCTGATGTTTACCACCAACGCGTTGTGGAAACAGGCCTGCGGTTTGGAGTGACCTATTCCCTTAAAAATCAAAAATTACAGGCTAAGGATTAGGCAGTTTACACAATTTATTGCTAAATTCGTACTTTGATCATCAACCGTATTTATTCACATAAAACTTATAGAACATGAAACGGAATTGGCTAAGAGCAATCCTAGGGGGCCTGAGTTTCGGCACCATGCTTTTCGTTTTCGAGGCCTGTTATGGTACGCCTCAGGATAATGCAGGCTTCGATGTGCTGGTTCAGGGGAAAGTAAAATCGAAAGCAACCGGCCAGGCAATAAAAGGAATAAAGGTATCAGCTGTTTATAGCCCGCAGTTCCAGTACACTGACGACCAGGGGAAATTCTCGTTCTATGTGTATACCGGTGGTACTTTTGCACTGAAGTTCCAGGATACGGATTCGATCCAGAACGGAACATACCAGTCGAAAGATACAACCCTTTACAATGCGCGGGATACGGTTTTTGTTGATGTTGCCCTGGAAAACAATTAGATGATCAGGTATATAAAAAGAGAAATTTTCAGGGGTTTTAAGAAACACGAAACCAGGGTCCATCCTCTGAATTACCTTTTCTGGGAATGCACTTCGAGGTGCAATCTCAATTGCCTTCATTGTGGAAGTGACTGCACGAAGGATAGTTCCTACGACGACATGCCCCTGGCTGATTTCCTTTCGGCACTCGATACTATTCCTCATACATCAGAGCGTATTACCGTTGTACTAACCGGTGGAGAACCACTTCTGCGCAGCGATATTGAACAGTGCGGCATGGAAATCAGGAAGCGGGGAATGCACTGGAGCATGGTTTCGAACGGGTACCTTTATGACGAACAAAAACATATAGCCTTGCTGAATGCCGGTATGGGCGCATTAACATTCAGCCTCGACGGGCTTGAAGAGAACCACAACTGGCTCCGGAATGCAAAAAACAGTTTTTCAAAAGCCGACAGGGCTATTGATCTGGCAGTGAAATCACCAAGGTTGAATTTTGATGTGGTTACATGCGTAAATCAACGAAATTTAACTGAACTGCCGGCCATTTATGATTACCTTATACAGAAAGGGGTGAAGGCATGGCGGTTGTTCACCATTGTTCCGATTGGCCGTGCCAGGCATAACCCTGATTTGTTCCTGGCTGATCAGCAACTAAAAGAAGTAATGGATTTTATAAAAACAAGGAGAAAGCTGTCGCTGATTGATGTGAAATTCAGTTGCGAAGGATTTGTGGGCACCTATGAAAACCAGGTGAGAAACGGGTTCTTCTTCTGCCGGGCTGGAATCAATATCGGGTCCATATTAATTGACGGATCCATTTCGGCATGCCCGAATATCGACAGGTCATTCGCTCAGGGTGATATATACCACGACAACTTTTTTGATACCTGGCAATCAAAATTCAAACCGTTCCGTGACCGAGGCTGGACTAAAACAGGTCAATGCAAAAAGTGTTCCGACTATAACGACTGCCTTGGTAACGGGATGCATTACTGGCATGGGGAAAAAGAAAATGTGCTTGTATGCCATAACGAAAAGATTAAATGCGCGTCGAAAAACTGATTAGGTCGGTTTGAGACCCATTCAAACTCAATTGCTACGAGCGCAAGCCAATTTCACCGCACACTTTTCGTTTAACTTTGCATCATTTCAAAATACGATTTCAGTAGAAACATATTCAAATTATACATCCGAAATCCGAAATTTACACTTGGTTCTCAATAAACTAACATATAACCTCTTGCTTACCGGCTTGCTTTTTCTGGCAGCTTCTACTCTGTTTGCGCAGGATCTCAGCAGGAAAATCACCATACAAGCGTATGATCAACCGCTGGGCGAAGTGATCAAACAGATTAGTGAAAAAGGGGGCATCCTGTTTTCGTATAATCCCTCAAGCCTGCCTATCGATAAAAAAATCACGCTGGTTGCCCGTAATACAACACTCTCGAAAATTTTTGAAAAAGTGTTTACAGCCAATGGCATTGAATACACTGTGTCGGAGAAGCAGGTAATATTAAAACTTCAGAAAACCGAAAATCTTCCAAAACCCGATCTTCCTGCGAAACAAACCCGCAAATACACACTTAGCGGTTATGTGCGCGACAAATCAACCGGCGAAGCCATAATCGGGGCCAATGTTTACGATGAAGCTTCACTGCAGGGCACTACCACCAATGCCTATGGGTTTTATTCCTTATCGCTGCCACAGGGCCAATACCGTGTTATAACTTCATTTATTGGATATTCAACCTCGATCCGACAACTAACGTTAACCAAAAATATTGAAGCAACCCTTGATCTTGCTCCGACAGCTGTAGTAATGAATACGATTGTCATAACAGCAGGCTCCGATACCGGCATATTGCAAATGAGTCAAACAGGCGATATGCACCTTTCGCCGGCCACTTTAAAGCAGATTCCGGGCTTCGCGGGTAATGTGGATGTGCTCAAATCACTTCAGAATATACCGGGAGTGGTTACTTTCGGCGATGGTTCCTCGTTTTATTATGTGCGCGGAGGCAACAGCGACCAGAACCTGCTGCTTATCGACGAAGCGCCCATCTACAACCCTTCGCATCTTTTTGGTTTCTTTTCGGCCCTGGCTCCCGATGCCATTAAAGATATAAAAGTTTACAAAGGCGATTTCCCGGCCAATTATGGCGGCAGGCTTTCGTCAGTAATTGATGTAAGGGCGAGAGAAGGAAACCTGAAACACATTGGCCTGGCTGGAAATATCGGGCCTTATACATCCGACTTTACATTTGAAGGGCCGATCCGGAAGGAGAAAAGCTCATTCCTGGTTTCGGGGCGGAAATCGAACCTCAACTGGTTGAAATTCCTTAACGACGACGAACAAACCTATAAATTCAATTTTTACGATTTCAACGCCAAATTCAATGTCATGCTCAATAAAAACAACCGGC
>CAISRK010000007.1 GCA_903887815.1 uncultured Bacteroidales bacterium
ATCTTTCGTTTATGATATGTTTTGTATGATAATCCAGTTCCTGGAATGAGCGGGTGAAATGAAGCGTGTGCCGAGGAAAAAATGCATTTCCGCCTGTTCCTGGAGCAGGAAGAAATATTACTTCCGAAATGAGGGAATACAATCCCTGGGTTATCCTCTCCAGCCTGCTCCTTACCTCGGGGCTGGCATCGGGCTCCACAACCAGCTTTTCTTCAACCTTGCGTTGCGTATCATAATCCGGGTGCAGATCGAAGCACTGGAAACCTGATTCTATGAGGTAATTTGCTTTCACAAATTCAGTAAGATCACCAAAGCGTTCGTAAAGAAAATGTTCGCGGATATACGGTTTGCAAAGTCGTTTTTCGTCGAACCATATGCCTCGGTTCTCCAATTCGTCGCGGTAATACGGAATACTGGGGTTGAAATACCCAAGCAATCCTTCAACCTGTGTATCAGGTATTTCCCAGATGCGGAAAAACCCTAGAATATGGTCGATACGGAATGCGTCGAAATATCTTGATAACTGCCTCAGGCGTTCCTGCCACCAGGCAAAGTTATCTTTGGCCATTTCCTCCCAGTTGTAGGTCGGGAAACGCCAGTTCTGGCCTTTAACCGAAAAATCATCAGGTGGCGCGCCTGCCTGGCAATTCATATGGTAAAGCCTGGGGTTGAGCCAGGCATCGGCACTGTTGCGGTAAATACCAATAGGGATGTCGCCTTTAAGTACAATTCCCTTCGACCTGGCATAATCAGCGGCGGCAAGCAATTGCAGATGCGCGTGATACTGTATAAAATAATGAACCGCGATGTCGTCGTAATGTGCCGTACCAGGGTCGGTAAGGTGAGCCATGAGCTCATCCGTAGGTTTGCTGTACTCGCCCCAGCGACTAAAATCGGGAGTATTAAAAAGGTCCCGCAGGTAGGAGAAAGCGGCATAAGGCCTGAGCCAGTATTTATTGTCATCAAAAAACTGCAGAAAATCAGTATCGTTCAGAAATTCCTGCTTTTGCTGATCGTAAATAAGCTTGAAGAACCTCGACTTTAGAGCCATGACTGCCTCATAATCTATTTTTGGAAGCGAATTGAGGTAATTCCCCTGGGCTTCGATGATCTGCTGGTTGATATCGGAGTTAAGTTTCCCTATCTCCTCAATATTAATATAGATCGGGTGCAGCGCATACACCGAGATGGCAGCATAGGGGTACGAATCCATCCAGGTATGTTTTGCTACTGTATCATTTACAGGCAAAATCTGGATCAGCCGCAAGCCTGTTTCGCAGGCCCAGTCGACAAGGAGTTTTAAATCGGAAAATTCGCCGACGCCGAATCCTTTGCTTCTGCGTAAAGCAAACACAGGAATGGCTACACCGGCACCTTTCCAGGGGTATTGGGGAAAATCAAATTTTTCATCACCGATTTCAATTACATCAGGCTTAGCCCCTTCAGGCAGATTGACAATCCGGTCGTACGATTTTTCCCAGAATGCTGTTTTACCGTCTTCGTTTTTGATAATGTATTTATAGTGGACCGGAAAATCCGAAACATTCATGCTTACTTCGCCACTCCACTGCGGATGATCGGGATTGCCGAGAGTAACTGATTTTTTCTCATTCCAGTTACCTAAGGTTTTCGTGCTCCCGGTTACAGCAACTTTATGCCCTGGTTTTATCCTGACTACATTAGGTTTGAACCGAAGTACAACCGTTTCTTCCGAATCGGCTGCTTTTGCTTTTGGCGCCTTGAAAGTACTGCCTGGTTTTAAAATGGCATTCATAAATGCCGACGAATGCAGGGCATACTCCGGGTCCGACATGGTTCTCCACCGATCGGAGAGAAGAATGTTTTTATTAAACCTGTTTTCAGGAGTAAAAACCCGGTCGGGACCCCATTCTTCGATATGTGTATTAAAATTATTATCCTTTACAAAATACCGGTAACTGAACCCATCAGGGGAGTCGGTTTCGAGGGAGTAAACCCACAACCCGGTTATTGCGTTTTCAAGGATCATCACTTTTGCGTCCTGCCGGTCGCCGGAGCCCAAGCCTTCGGCTGAACCAGTAATCATCAGTTCCTGGCCAATATGGGTATTGTAAACAACCTGAAATTTTAACAACATAATCTTAAAATTTAATACGGGATGAAAATACGAATTTTGTGGCTTCGGTGGTAATTTTTATGACGGTTCCTGGAATGAATTTTTACTTTTAATTTCTAATTCTTTTATAAGATACAGGTTATAAAATCTTCTGGTTCTTAAACAAATTTGGCGGATACATCAATTTGCATAAAGTTAGTTTGGTTAACTTAGCGGCTGTTTCAGGAAACCAAATATTATGCTGATCAGAGCAAAAAACAACAGGCAGGTCGAATTACGAAAACTCCGGCCTGAAGATTATGACCGGCTGTGCGATTACTTCCGGCACCTGCAGTACGAAACAACCCGGCGTTATGGGCCGCATGCTTTTGGCAAACAGGACATTGCCGAGATATACGGCAGCACAAATCTACACAAAGGCTACATTGCAATTGATATTGAATCGTCAGGTGTGATCGCTTATGCTATCATCAGGCAGGGTTATATTGAACATGATGGCAACCGCCTGCAATCCTATGGATTAACCCTGAATCATGATACGGATTGCACCTATGCTCCCTCGGTAGCTGATGCCTGGCAAAGCCAGGGAATAGGCAATTCCATGTTTAAGTTTATACTAAACGACCTGAAATTATCAGGGATAAAAAGGGTTATCCTTTGGGGCGGTGTTCAGGCTGATAACCATAAGGCGGTAAATTTTTACAGGAAAAACGGTTTCGTTAC
>CAISRK010000008.1 GCA_903887815.1 uncultured Bacteroidales bacterium
ATTCCAAGTCCCAAGGCGAAAGTAAGGGAAATTAAGCGGGCAAATGTAAAAAGGTCAGTGTCCTGGAATTTGGGTCTTGGAATTTTAGACTTTGAATTTATTTTTCGAATGTCAGGAATAATTCAATTGGCAGGGTAAAACCAGGTCAGGCAGCCTTATGAACTTCTTCCTTTTTCATCATTGCTGATTCTTTAAGGCGGGTTGAAATAAGGGCACTGATTCCCATAAGCACAATCAGCAATACCAGCGGCATAGTCATTGAGCCGTTAACCGGCGATTTGAACATATCCATCCCGAAAATAAATGCTATACCGGAGATCTGGCCCATAAGCAGGAGCATTCCGTTGGATGTGCCTTCGGACGTTGGATAGGTGATTTCGGCACCATACTGAAACCCGATCGGGCCTGAGCTGAGCAGGAAAAATCCCAGTCCGGCTCCTGAAACCAGCAGAAGCCAGTAGGCAGTTGCAAAAGTAATCCCGGCAAGGCATAATGTTGACCCCACCAGTGCCAGGATAATAAACGGCGTTCTCCGGCGGTAACGGTCGGAAAGTATGGGGATAACCAGCGCCCCGAGTATTCCTCCCGCTATCATCAGCCCGCCTGTAATTCCGGCCTGTGTATTTGTAAAGCCACGGGGATTCAGGATGTTTTCGATCCAGGTAGTTACGCTGTTGAACACCCCAAGCCCGATAAAAAAGATTAGCAGCAGCCAGTTAAAATCCTTAACCTTGAATATATTCTTTATACCGTCGAAAACAAGAGAGCGCTCTTCCTGGTCGGGACGGCAGGGTGCCGTGGGAGGTCCTTCCTTGCCAAAAACCATGAAGACAGCTGCTGTAACCATTGCTATAATGCCATAAATGTAAAGCATGCCGCTTATACCTGATCCTATAATGAGGTATGGTGTGAGGACCATTCCGACAAGGATTCCGACGTACATTGCCAGCGTTCCAAGCCCGGCGGCGGTAGCACGTTCATCAATCGGGAACCAGCGTGCAGCGAATTTTGTGATGGCATTCAGTATAAATGGCTGGCCGATGGCAATCCCTACCTGGGCTATCACCAGCATGTCGAAATCGGTTGTAACAAATCCACGCAGTAATCCGAAAATTCCTGTAAAGGCAGCCCCGATTCCAACGCCGACACGAATACCATATTTATCTATTATCCATGAAGCAGGTATTGAAACTACCACATAAACAATCATAAAACACATCGATAAAATCCCGATCCATATATCCGAAACTCCATAGTAGCTCACTGCATCGCTTGTAATAGGTGCAAAAGTGATCCATAGCATCTGGTTAACCGCAATTAAAAACATGTAGATGACCAGTATCGTCCAGCGAAAGCGGTACACCTTGAAAGGGATAGTTGATTGCATATAGTTTGCTTAGTGAATTTGTTTCATACACCTTCGGGAATATGATGAAATTCCCGGCTAAACGGATTCCCGCCGGATAAAAGTACGGAAATAAATATGATATCGCGTAATTGTGAAAGTATTCGGACTACAAATTTAAACAGTGAGCGAAAACCGGAGCCGGATAAACGGCAGAAAACAAAAGGCCCTGACCTGTCGGGATCAGAGCCTTTCATAAAGCAGACACTTTGAATTACCATTCAAGTATCTTCATAAAATCAAATTCTTCAGGATTTTTAAGGTATTCTTTGGCCTCTTCCATATCGGTTGCATTGAGGTACTGAATACTGTCGAAAAACACCATGTTGGCTTTCTGGCTGTCCATGGTAACCATACGTGTACGTACTTTTCCATGGCCATCCTCAAGGTCTTTAAGGAAAAGAGGTGTTATGTCGCCGGTTGGGTCGGAGCTTACCATACATCCTGTTAGGCCTTCGTCGAAAATTTTCTTTACCCCTATCCCGAGCAGGCTGCAATACAGGAGGTCGAAAGCTGTTGGTTGTATACAACGTAATTCGTAACCCATTTCAACCGGGCGGCTTTTTACGTTCATGCTGAGTTGTTTCAGGCGTATTTGGAGAAGCATATTGTAAATGTGCGCTTTACTTACGGTGCCCAGTTCCGGGTGGCCATGCTCGTCGTAGGTGAACTGGATACCTGATGCTTCAATTTCGTCGTCACTCATAAAATGGAAAACACCTTCGCTAACAATGGCTACACCGTAAGGAATGCCAAGGATTTTGCGTTTTACGATAGATGAAATAATCAGCCGGGTAATTTTATCAAGAGTAAGTTTGGTTTTATTGAACATTTCGGGGATAATGATCATAGGGTAGTGGCAGGCAGCGCCAATACCAAATGCCAGATGGCCGGCTTCGCGACCCATTGCCGAAACTACAAACCAGTTGCCCGATGTACGTGCATCCTCATATATTGTTCGTCCAATGCGGACCCCTTCCTGTTTGGCGCTCTGGTACCCGAATGTGGGTTGTCCTTCGGGAAGCGGAAGGTCGTTATCAATAGTTTTGGGAACATGGATGCCTGGATCTGTGATGGTGCCAACTGTTATAACCGTCATGTGACGGCTAATTCAGGAGGTAAC
>CAISRK010000009.1 GCA_903887815.1 uncultured Bacteroidales bacterium
CTCCGACCATATCGAAAACATTGTCCGCGAGCTGCCCGACAGTCCCGGTGTGTACCAGTATTTCGATAAAGAAGGCAAGATTTTATATGTGGGGAAGGCAAAAAATCTTAAAAAAAGAGTTTCATCGTATTTCCGCCGCGACGAATCGCTTATCGGTAAAGTCCGCATCCTGGTTCAGAAAATTGCCGATATCCAGATAATTGTTGTCGACACCGAACTGGATGCGCTCCTGCTCGAAAACAACCTGATAAAGAAATACCTTCCACGCTATAATGTGATGCTGAAGGACGATAAAACCTACCCGTGGATCTGCATCAAAAAGGAGGCCTTCCCGCGCATCTTCCCAACCCGGCACCGCATCAACGATGGCTCTGACTATTACGGGCCATATGCATCATTACGCATGATGCATACCCTGCTCGACCTCGTCAGGCAACTCTTCCAGGTCCGCAGTTGCAGCCTGAACCTGGGTGCAGCAAATATCAAAACCGGTAAATACAAGGTTTGCCTCGAATACCATATAAATAACTGCCTCGGACCCTGCGAAAATCTCCAGACTGAAGAAGACTACCTTCAGTCGCTGCAGGAAATCAGGAGCATACTTCGTGGTAATATTTCCGGTGCCCGGCAACACCTGGCACTTATGATGAAAAACTACTCCGACTCGTTTGAATTCGAAAAAGCTCAGGTTGTAAAGGAGAAGATTGAACTGCTCGACCGCTACCAGAGTAAATCGTTGATTGTAAGCCCTTCAATACACAATATTGATATATTCTCATACGTGGATGAGCCGGTAGCTGCTTATATCAATTTTATGAAAGTAATAAGCGGAAGCATAATACAGGCACATACGGTTGAGATCAGGAAAAAGCTGGACGAAACACCCGAAGAATTGCTGTTGCTTGCCATTATTGAGCTGCGCGAACGGTTCGAATCGGATGCCCCCGAAATTATTGTCCCGTTTAAACCCGATGTGGAATTCCCCGGTGTAACATACACCGTTCCTGTGCGTGGCGAAAAGAAACAACTTCTCGAACTATCCGAACGCAATGCCAAATATTACCAGATCGAAAAACACAAACAGATCGAACGTGTTGATCCTGAAAGGCACGTGACCCGTATTATGGAGCAGATGATGGCTGACCTGCGCCTAAGGGAACACCCGGTGCGGATCGATTGTTTCGATAACTCCAACATACAGGGTTCGTACCCGGTAGCAGCTATGGTAGTATTTACCAACGGCAAACCTGATAAAAAGGAATACCGCCATTTCAATATCAAAACCGTGGAAGGCCCCAACGATTTTGCGTCGATGGAAGAAGTAATCTACCGGCGCTACAAACGGGTAATTGACGAGAACCAGCCGCTTCCCCAGCTTATTATTGTTGACGGCGGCAAAGGCCAACTGAGTTCGGCCATGGAAAGCATCAATAAACTTGGGTTGCATGGCAAGCTTGCTGTTATAGGGATTGCCAAGAAACTGGAAGAAATATACTACCCTGGCGATTCGTTGCCCCTGTATATCGACAAAAAGTCGGAAACGCTGCGCATAATTCAGCAACTTCGCGACGAAGCTCACCGTTTCGGTATTACACACCACCGCAAACGCCGCGAAAAAGGCACAATCAAAACCGAGCTTACCGAAATTGCAGGGGTGGGCGAATCAACCTCTACGGTATTATTGCAGAAATTCCGTTCAGTTAAAGGTATAAAAACAGCCTCCCTGGCTGATATCCAAAAAGTTGCAGGAGTAGCTAAAGGGAAAATCGTATTTACGTATTTTCATCCCGAAAATTTAACATAAGCCATCGAAGAACTATTTTATTATGTTTATTGTTATAAGTACCGGTATTCACTAACAACCTGTTTTACCGGAAGAACAAAATGCAGAAACTTATTGACGGTGCAGTTGCTTTCAGGCAGAACGACTTCGAAGCACACGAAAAACTTTTCAGTGACCTGGGTAAAGAACAAAACCCGCACACCCTGTTTATCGGTTGTTCCGACTCGCGGCTGGTGCCGGCGATGATTACAACGTCGAAGCCTGGTGAACTCTTTATTATCCGCAATGTCGCCAATATTGTTCCGCCTTATAAGCTTGCGGGTGAGTACCTGGCTGCTATTTCGGCCATTGAATTTGCCATACAGGCACTGGAAGTTGAGAATATTGTTGTTTGCGGACATTCAAACTGCGGTGGTATTGCTGCACTGTACAAGCCTGCTGAATATTTTCAGAAATTGCCGCATACCCGCAAATGGCTTGAGCTGGCTCACCCTGTGAAGGAAAAAGTGCTAAAATTATTGCCCGACGGCAACCATGCCTCGCGCGAATGGCTTACAGAGCAAATGAATGTGGTGGAGCAGATCCATCACCTGCTTACCTACCCGTTTATTGCCGAAAAATACGAAAAGGGCCTGCTTACTATTAGTGGCTGGTATTATATTATCGAAACCGGTGAAATATTCAGTTACAACTCCGAGAAGGGATTTTTCGAACTTATAAACTGACGATTCTGATACTATGACCACAGTTCAGAGCGAGGGGAGAATGGAGAAAGGAGACTTGAGAAACCGGGAAAATCAAATTACGGTTGGTACAACCTGCGGATAAAGGCTTCCGTCTTCCGACCCCTTATACTTAACTTTAGCCTTTCTGTTGATCAAACCGAAACAGGCCATCCAGCCTATCGCGCTGGCTTAATCTTCACAATATCAAAAATCCCTTCTATAACTTCGAGGCCGGCGCGTGAAGCGTGGTCGTGATAAATTATAGTCCCGGCATTGTTCAGGAGTTCAACCTCCAGTTCCGAATCAATACTTTCCTTTATCCTGCGGCTCATCTCACCTGCTTTGGGAGCAAGAAGGATTCCCGATTGTTTGAGTTTTGCGGTGATTCGCAGTTGATTATGTTTGCCTTTAAACCCCAGGCTTAGTATTTCATTATCAAGGCTAAGTTCTGTTATTTCCGATTTGTGATAAGTGCTGAACGGATAAAATGTGCCTTTATAATAAAGGAATCCCAGAAAACCCGTAAAAAAATTCCCGAGCCAGGGTATCTTGGCGATACTCATCATGATACAGGCATCCGAATTCGTAAAATTGTTGCTTTGAAGCCATATCCACGATTCTGGGAAGGATGAACCCCAGTCCTTTTCGATATACCCTTTTCCGCCTGAGAAATCAAGCGTAATATTGTTAATGGTTAAAGCCCCGTCGATACGATGCGATACAGAAACCACGCCATGCTTGCATTCCATATACGGAACAAATGAGTACCAGCCCATAATTCCTGGCGATAACAACGAAGTTGGATATTTAACACTTCCCGAATACCCAAGGCGTCCACTTACTTTTATTAGTGGTGAATCGATATTCAGCACCATACTGTCGGTTGTAAAAACCGAATCACCCACCTGGACCAAAAATTCTTTTTTACTGAATTTAAAGGATGAAACCGGGTATTCGATATACTGAGTATTGCCGGTTAAACCGTTGATCACCTGTATAAAACAATGCGGGTTTTCGGGATTAAGCGAAATGCCCGGGATAAACGAATATACATGGCCCAGGTCGCGGGAAACATTTTTAAAGTACCATCCTTCGAAATACTTTTTATCCTTCAGGTTACCCTGGAAAACTTCCGGTTTGAAAACGTTCATGCGGCACTGTTTCATATATAAACAAACCATATCCGAAACAGTTTGTCAGAAAGTAATTTGTGATGATTTTCTACCGGATATGGTGTAAATGTAGGTCTTATTACGAAACCAACTTTATATAAAATTCAGAAGTTTGATTATCCCGATACCAGCAGTAAAATCGAAAGTATATCAATAATAATGAGTGTAGCTGAAATTTCCCTGTATTTACCTACGAAAACTTTAATAACAGTCCAACTGAGAAACCCCCACACAATTCCCTGCGTAATGGAGAATGTGAATGGAATAAGCACCATCGCCAGGAAGGCCGGAATAGCATCATCGAGCTCTGCCCAGTTGATCTTCAAAACCGGTTTCAGCATAAAAACACCCACAAGCACAAGGGCTGGGGCAGTTGCAATGGAAGGCACAACCGACAACAAAGGGGAAAAGAACATAAAAGGGAGAAACAACATTCCGGCTACAACAGCTGTCAAACCAGTCCGCCCGCCCTGCTGCACTCCTGCTGCCGATTCAATGTATGCCGTTCCCGACGAAGTCCCTAAAAAGCCGGCAAAACCTGTGGCAATAGAATCCACTACGAGCGATTGTTTAATATTCCGGGGCTCGCCTTCACCATCAACCAGGTTTGAGGCCTCAGCCACCCCAACAAATGTGGAAAGGCTGTCGAACATATCAGTGAAAAGAATTGCAAAAATTACAGGGAATATCGACCATTTGAGCGATCCCACCAGGTCGAGTTTGCCAAGAAGGCTGAAATCGGGAGCTGAGATAAATCCTTTCCATGAAACGAGGGTGGAAGTGCCGAAGTTTATTCCCGATGCATCGCCATAGAACCGGCCAATAGGAATACTCAGTACTGTTGTGATGACAATACCAATTATCAGCGCTCCTTTTATATTTTTAACCAGCAGTATTGAGGTAATTACAAGCCCGACTAAAAAAGTAACTACAATAATATCGAGGTGTGCCATCCCGAGTATAGCCGATCCTTTTGAAACGATAAATTTTGCATTTGTGAATCCTATCAGTGTTATAAAAAGCCCTATCCCCGCTGATATAGCGTAACGGATCTGTTTCGGAATTACCTTAACAATATACGTTCGGACATTAAAAACAGAAAGCACAAAGAAAAATACCCCGGCCCAGAAAACAGCACCGAATGCCGTTTCGACCGGAACTTTCATCCCTAGTACAACCGTAAAAGTAAAAAAGGCATTCAATCCCATACCGGGAGCAACCAAAATAGGGTTGTTGGCATACAATCCCATCATGATTGAACAAAATGCACTAAGAATGACTGTAGCTGTGAGCACGGCACTGAACGAAAGGCCTGCCTGGCTTAATATTGCCGGGTTAACAACAATAATGTACATGGCAGCAACGAATGTTGTTATACCCGCCAGGATTTCGGTGCGTATGTTGGTGCCATTAGCCTTGAGGCTAAAAAACCTGTTCAGCTTTTCGATCATAGGATAAAAATATCGGTTTTACTGCAAATTCTTCTCTCGGGCGAAGGAACTGTGTGAAAGTAGGATATAAGTAATTATGTGAGTATATTTTCCTGATAAAATACCGCATTTGTTAATAAAAAAGCCCGTCAGTAACGACAGGCTTTGTATATAAGTTCTGAATCAGGCACAATACAATTACCTGCCCGTTTTTACACTACCACAGGGAATTGCCCTTACAGCTTTTAAAAAGAAGCTTCGTGATTATGCTTCAACCAGCGCTTTATACTGCTCAGGTGTAAGTAAAGCCGATATTTTTGATGTATCGGCTATGGCAATCTTCACAATCCAGCCTGCTCCGTAAGGATCTTTGTTAATCAGTTCCGGTTCATCGTTCAGTGCTTCGTTGAATTCCACTACTTCGGATTCAACTGGCATAAACATATCCGAAACGGTTTTCACGGCTTCAATCGTACCGAAAGTTTCACCTTCAGCTATTGTTTCGCCAACAGTATCGACATCAACAAACACAATGTCGCCTAACTGGTGCTGTGCAAAATCGGTTACACCAACCCAGCCGGTATTGCCTTCTACCCTAACCCATTCGTGGTCGTTGGTATAAAAAAGATTTCCTGGAATATTCATTTTATATATATTATTTCGGGGTCAAAATTACACATTGTTGACAAGCCGCAAAACTAAATTTTGAAATTAGAATGATTCTGAATAATACTGATCTCCTGCAAAACCAGGATGCACTTTTTACTGTGTAAGTGTGAATCTGATCGAAATACCGGCATTGGTATTGGAGGTTGGTATTTGGGCCGATAAGTGCGGCTTACTTATGGTTTGGTCGAAAAACAGCCTGAGGTTCAGTTTCTGGTTCACCATATAGTCGGCCGAAGCATTAATTGAGGTCTGCCTGGTTCCCGATGAAATCTGGTTATCGTTTGCCTCAATTCGCCTGAGGATTGTTTTGTTATCGCGGATCGAAAAATCAAGTTTCACATTCAGGTCGCTCTTAAGTTTTACGGTTTTGCCGGTTGCAAGCGAACGCACTTTGAACGGTACACTCTTAAACCTGTAGCCCGTTCCGATAACGAATTCGTTACTTCGCATTTCGGTAAGCTGGTTGTTAACAAAACTGAGGGCAAGGTTGCGCGTTTTCTTGTATTCGAGCCTGATAAGCATGCTGTTTTTCATGGCAACATCGAAGCCTATAAAAGGCCCGAACTGATCGGTAACCATCACTACATCCATACGCTTTTCGGGAATATAGTTTTTAGCATCATCGAGCACCGACGGGAAACCGTCAACCTCCTGGTAATTAATATCCGTCTGGAAACCTCCAATTGCATAGGTTGAACGGTAAGCGTGCGAAATATTGAACGACTGGAAATATTCGCGCAGGAAAGGTATACCCTGGTTGGCATTGTATGTAATACGCCAGTTGGGATACGGTATTTTGGGGAAAGGGTTAAACTTGATCTTCGATGGATCTTTACCTCCATAAGCGGCAAGGAACGAAGCCATCAGGACCTGTGGCTGGGTTGAGCTATAACCACTCGGAAAGCCTGCTGAGTCGACCTTGCCGTTATAATTCGGATTGTCGGCTGCAAGGCGCTGGGCAATAGGTAATCGGTATGATAACATCTGTTCAAAAACAGGGCTCACATCATCGCTGTTATCCTTCTTAAATGCGGATCCCCAAAGTAAATATGACATACTGAAACTCCCCCTGTCCTGGGCTGCAGTGGGGTCTCCGAAGATTCCAGATTTGTTGGCTTTAAAATAGGCCTGGTAATTGGCCGAATAAATCTTGTCGGCAGTTACATCAATTTTTAGATTCTTTATGGGTTCAACCGTGGCCCGAAATGTAAGGTTTTCAGCCGCTCGGTTCATTATAGGGTTGTTAAGCAAGGTATCGGCGGTTAGCCATCCTGCTGCTGCTGCTGTGTATTTAATATCGCTCTGGCTACCAAAAATGAAAGGCAGCCCGGGAGCATTCACATTCCAGTTGTTCCCTAACGGACCAGGCTGTGGCAAAAACCCTGGCAATAAGATACCATTGGTTTTTGTGTATGTGAGATTTGCATCCTTCACCGACATCAATATACCAAGTACATTGTATCCGACAATTTTAAAATAGTTCTTTTTTGGTTTTTCAACGGTATCGGCAACCATATCGGCAGGTTTGTCGAGTGCCACATCCTGGCCAGGATCTTTTCCTTTACCTTTTCCTTTGCTCCGTGTATTTTCGTTATCCTGTCCCCTGCCCTGTTCAGGCTGTCCCTGTTTCTGAAGTTCAACGCGAACGGTTTTCAGAAACGGCACTTTGTCGTAAAGTGTGGTAAAACGTAAGCCGCCGTTGAGCTGGATATCCCGCGAATTTTCAATTGTATTTCCAAATCTTGCCTGCAACGAACGCGGTGAAGCTTCCCAACGGTATTTTACGCCGTAACGTGCATTCAGGGTTATCCAGTTTAGTATTGGAATCTTACTGAATGGAACTGAGTAATTGATATTGGCCAGCTGGTTAAAGCGGTTTATGGTACCAAAGCTTTTAATCGAATTCCAGACTGTATCGCGGTAAGCTTCATAATTGCTGTTCTGTTTTTCGTATCCACCGGGAGGTTCAAGAACGTATGCATTTACGTTTGCACTGTAATCGAATTTCAGCGACTGCGAAAAATCATATTTCAGATCGAACAGACGGTTCCAGTCCCATTGTTTTGTATAATTGGGTTCAAGTATGATTTGGGCGGCACTTTTATTCCTGAGTAATTTACGTTGGTAATCGCGATACATATCGGTACGGAACGAAAGAAGTTTCGGCAGGTAGTAGAAGTTAAAGTCCCTGATCATTGAAAGCGATTTCGACCTAACCCGTTTCTGGAATGGCTTGATGCTCTTGGGATTTATCGAAAAATTATACCCCAGCCCTGCACGATAAATTTTCTGCTGATCCGACTCCACATCATTGTTGTGCAGGTTGATTTCGGAATAAGCATACGACATGTCGAAATTCTCAACGTCCCACAAATGCGGTTTTGAAACGGCACCAACCCTGTCCTTACGAACATTCATAAAGTTCACATTCTGCCGCTTGATGACATCGGTTGTGAGATTTTTCAATGAATCACGCTCCTGTTTGTTCATCCCTTTGGTTTGTTCGCTATATAAAATATCGGGATCAAGCGGGTTGTATTGCGGATTGCTTATGGTTTGTGAATAATCGTAGTGGAACGGTATACGTATTCCGCTTTGTTCAGGCAGGAATTTCCCAAGGTCGAGGTTGGTTGCCACATCGAACTGGGAGATAGCCTCTTTTTGCCGTTCATTAACTTTCTTTTCGATACTTCCAAAACCGGGAGTGCTGTATGCTCCTGAAACCATCAGGTTACCCAGATCAGCCAGGTTAGTGGCTATACGGGCATTAGCTGCCCAACCCGATTTTTCATTAAAGTCAGTCAGACGCAATTCATTGACCCATACTTCGGCGCATTTCGCTTTACCGTCATCGTTGTCGAGTTTTTTGGGGTTTCGTTTTGGATTCCGAACCCCAATCATCATAGCCCTGACATCGCTCATACTCGGCGCCCCCACAATCGTGATTTTATTATCACCATCCGGCACGCTAAAAGGCGTTGTCATGCTGAGGTTCGATCCGGGGCGGTTTAATTCGTCGTTGCGAATCTTTTTTGCATCCACAAGTTTGGCCAGCTCTATATCCATAATGTTTTCAGGAGGCCATATCCCATTGGGGTCGGAAGCCGAAGTATACCATTGTGTGAATGAAAGCGGAATTTCATATTCGTAATAGTTGCTGGTGAAATCGGAACCAAGCCTTACAAATACAGTCAGGTCGCCCTTCTCAATTTCCTGATCCTTAATTGACTTTTCGGCATGAATGTACATTTTCAGTCTTTTGTAATCCCTGAAATCGAAATCAGTAGTCTTAAAAGCGCCACGGGCATCACCATCGAGGAGGTTACAGATTTTAAGTACCATCGATTGTTCGTTAAGCTGCTGGTAAGTAGTGGTTGCAACGTTTATTTCACGTGCAATGCCGGGTGGCACAACATAAGGAATAGGGATGCGGCTCCCGTTTTCTTCGATACTTAGAGTTGAAATATCAAAAGTGGTTCCATCCTGGTTAGGATCGGGGACATATTCGCCTGGTGTAAGCAAGCTGTTATAGTATTTTCGCCATTCGCCGCGTTCGAGTTCGAGCGATGCGAAACGGCATACAACTGCAGTATCCCAATCTTTAAAGAACATACGCATAAACCGTATCGACTTAAAATCCTGGATTCCACCCACTACATTATCAGGTTGCTGAACCGGTATTTTAAACTGGTACCATTTAACACCACCGCTTTTCCCGTTTTCGAGCTTGATGTTATTCGATTCGTACATATCGGTAATGTAATTCTCACCTACCTTCATCTGGTCGGGCTTTAAATGAACCACATACTGGAAATACCGTTCCTGGTCGCTAAGCGTATTGTCGTTATTAATATCTTCAACATTGGGATTACGCTGCCCGATATTATTGGAGTTATTATCAAGGTTGGCAGGTGAGTTGCCATCGGGTCCGTTGTACCGGCTGTAACGTGCAACCACACTGCTGAATTTGGGATCGCTGTCGTAATCACCGCCTACAAAAGAATGGAAGTTATCAGCCGACGGGTCATTTTCGGCAGCCACAAAAGCTCCAGATGTGGCACCGTAACGGTCGATTATTTTCTGGAGCAACTTATCATAAAAGAACGTCTTTTCATCGCTGGTAGGCAAACCATCATATCCTACATCCTGGTATGGCCTCGATTCTACTTTGCTATCGAACGAATTGGTAAGTGCCTGTATTGTCGGCACCCTTCCCCAGGCAGTTGTATCTACATCAACCACGAGTTCTGATGTTGGCAGCCCGTTTTCGTAAGCTTTGCGACCATCGCGGAGAATATCTTCCGAAACATCACCAAGGTTGAAGTAAAGATCTCCACCGGCTTGAGCCACCGGAGTTTTCGATTCCGAGAAAGGATCCATCAGCCAGAAGGTAATGTATTCAACATTGGCAGCCTCGAAATCGGACGTTTCCATTTTACGCATGATTCCTCCCCAGCGTGTATTCGGCTCTTTGAGTGATCCGTCGGGGTTAATACCCCTCGAAATCGGGAAGCGACCTTCCACATCATAATTGTAAGGTCCACGATCGCCCGGGAAATACGAAACATTGAACATATTAATGTTCAATGGCTGGTTGTATTGGTTTTCCTTATTGGGGAAAAGTTCGTTTTCGTATACTACACGGGTCGAATTTCTCGAAAGTTCGTCTTTCGAAATATTACTCGGCCTGTGAGTACTCGATTTGTCGTAGAAAACAGAAGGATCGATCGTATACCAGGCAAGGTTTGCCCTGTTAAATCCATATGCCAGGTTATTGCTCAGCGAGGCTTCGGGGAACATTCCCAGAGCGGTTTGCCCTTGCGGTGTACTGGCGATCGACCAGGATGCAATATTGGTAAGCGACAAAGTGGATTTTGCACCTTCAAAATCGTCAATATACGAAGTTCCGGCTTTGCCAACTGCCTTGGAATGGCCGGGAATAAACTGGGCAAACTCTGCATCTATGCGAAGTTTCGAAGGGGTTTTGGTACTGTAAAATGGAAGTTTATCCACCATTTTGGTTATAAAGCCTGACTCTTTCTGGTAATTGACACTTGCTCCCCAGATTGTATTGGATATAGGTTCGTCACCATAGTTGGTCTTCTGTGTAATAGGTCTTTCATACAGGTTCAGGAGGGTGGCTCCAAGTAACAGGTTCTTGTTTACTTTATAATCCATATGCGCACCCAGCATGGTCTGGCTGAAAACATTAAAGAGTGAATTGTTTTCGAGCTGTATATTGATCGGGGTGCCTGAATTCAGGATACCTTCGTTAATGATTTTCACCCTGCCAAGTGTATAATCGACAGTATAATCTGTATTTTCCATAAGCTGAACACCGCCAGCCATTACTTTAACCGAACCCTGCGGCACATTCATTGCATTAAGCGAAATATCCGAACCTGATTCGGATTTGTATTCGCCTTCCATAAGGTACTTATTCTTGTCAGGATACTGCTGTGCGCCGGTTTTGGTCATGGTATAAAGCGAATCGTAGCAATACTTGTCGGCCAGGCCTTTATCATTCACTAATTTTCGAAGATAGCTTCCAAATGGTTCCAATACCGGGAAAAACAGCCTTCCGTTCGACGATTGGATTGTTCCTCCATCGCGGGCTGCATTATCAATAAAGTCGAAAATCCCATCGTAAGGCGGGTTAAACTGCGGATCCAGGTTATCGAAACCGAATAAGCGGATAAGGGGGATTCCTTTAACATTGTCGCCTTCGGTAAAAAATCCGGTTGGAACCGTGTTGCTGTTACCGGTGTACAAAATATTCAGCAGGAAGTCTTCCCTGTTGATGTTGTAAGCGCTCAGATTGTAAACGTTTTTCATCATCAGGTTCCATAACGGAACATGGGTGTTGACAGCAGTACTTTTCAACAGCTTTACCATCAAGCATTTGTTGGTCGGGATTCCCTGGTCGGAAAACTCACCTACCTGGTAAGTTTTATCGAGCGGATCGCCAATTACTTTGTACTGGTATGCAACACCAAGTGTCTGGTCGGGATTTATTGATGTATTAAGCGAAATGAAACCCAGGCGGCTGTTAAACATGAACTCGGCAGCGTTCAGCTTGCGTGCGCTTTCAACTTTTTCGAAATCGACGCCCGAGAGGTATTCTTTCTGAGTGCGCAGGTATTCCGAAGCAACGTTAATATCCCTTACCTGGGCAGTATCGAGCTGGTAGAGTAAATCGTTCGTATTATTATCCGGATAAGGAGTCTGCGATAAAGGATTAATCGTTTTGTTGTACGGATCTGCTTCCCCTAAATCCTGGAATGCCACAAGATTCCTGTTTTCGGTAACAGCCGCACCTATATTGGTAATCCAGACTTCAATTTTGGTAATATTGATATTTGACGTGATTACCGGTAAGGTTTTAAGAGCGCCTTCGTATTGTCCGCGGAAATATTGCCCTATAAAAAAGTGTCTGTTTTCTTCATAATCGAGCGCCCTAGTGGAGAACGCCTGTTTTTGAGCACCGCCTTGAACCGTAATGTTCTGTACCTGGCTTTGCTGTTGCGAAAAAACACCGGTCACTGTAGCCTTACCAAACTGTAGCTGGGTTTTGAGCCCGAAAAGGCTCTGGCTCCCCGTGATCAGCGTGCTGTTGATGGGGAAATTAATATCGCCGGCTTCGATGATCTTGATTATTTCGTCTTCTTTGCCTTCGTATTTGAGTTTGAGTTTATTTTCGAAATCGAACGTAGCCTCGGTGTTGTAATTCGTATTAAATTCGATTTTGTCGCCGATTTTAGCCATCACACTCATCTGGATGCGCATTTCGAAATTGAAATTTGTTGTTCGGCGCAGGTTCTGGCTGATAAAGGGATCGTCGCGGCGGTTTGAAACCACCCCGAAAATAAGCTCAACGCTTCCCTGCGGTCTTACATCGATTGTATTTCCGCCGAATACGCGATCGAAAAGTTCGCCCCCGATGTGAAGCTGGGGTATAACTCCAAGCCTGGTAGGGGCAGATGTGCTCTTAGCCCGTTCGCGCCAATAGCTGTCGAGGGCCTGACGGGTATCCCATTTCCGGTATTCGTCGAACGAGAAAGACGCCGGATGCTGATAATCAAGATTCCCGATCTTGTTGGTAATGGTATATTCATTATTTACCGGGTCATAAATCAGGTCCTGTTTCTGGTTGGCTGGATCTTTGAGATACAAACCCCCTTTGGGAACCACATCATACGGGTTTTCACTTTTGGGGATAGGGAAAGGGAGTGCAGTGTCAGGCGATTCAGCCGAAGGAATAGATACAAAATGACCTTTTCCGGACTCATCGGGGGACAAACCCCGCGAAGTGCTTACACCCCATACAAGAGATATAAGTAAAGTGAAAAATGAAAGCCGGAAAGCGTACCTGATATAATTCTTCAAATCCTTGTATTCTTTATCATTTCGCAGCCAAAAGCATTAGCCTGCGTATTATTAAAATCCTGTAAAACAACAAAATGCCTCTGAAAATAATTATTATAAAATTTTCAGCGCACTCTTAATTAACTGGTCAACCGGGA
>CAISRK010000010.1 GCA_903887815.1 uncultured Bacteroidales bacterium
TAGTAGATCAAAGCCTGTGCCATGAGTCGGGGACTGTCAAATTGGCACAAAGGATTTGGGATTTGCGATTTCGGAATGACGATATGTAGAAGCTGATTATAAGTTAAAATAATCGTAAATCGTACCTCCTAATTCGTAATTTCCTATGAGGATTTAGATAAAGATTATTTTATCATTTTGTGCAAGGCTAACTTTTTATTTTCTACCTTCGTTGCAATAAGTAAAACACGTAAAGTTTGAAATTTTTTGTTTTAGTTGTCTCATTAAGTGGCTATTAACTTACAAATTAAAATATATGAATGATATTGAATGGGGCAGCCTTCCTTTTGGCTACCAGAAAACAGATTACAACCTCCGGTGTTATTACCGCGAAGGTGAATGGGGTAAACTTGAGATTACCCAAAACGAATACATCCCGGTACACATGGCCGCAACGGGCCTTCATTACGGTCAGCAGGCATTCGAGGGATTAAAGGCTTATATGGGCAAGGATGGAAAGATCCGTTTGTTCCGCTGGGAGGAGAATGCAAAACGTATGCAGGATTCAGCCAACGGCATTATGATGGCTGTTCCACCAACCGAACTCTTCAAAGAAGCGATTTTTAATGCGGTTAGGCTCAATAAGAATTTTGTTCCACCATACGGAACCGGGGCTTCACTTTATATCCGTCCTTTATTGTTCGGTTCGGGGCCAAGGGTAGGTGTAAAACCTGCGGATGAATATCTTTTCCTTGTGTTTGTTTCACCCGTTGGGCCTTATTTTAAAGAAGGCTTTAACCCGGTTAGCATTATGGTTGCACGCGAATATGACCGTGCCGCTCCTAAAGGTACCGGACGATACAAAGTGGGCGGAAACTATGCAGCCAGTTTAACTGCAGGCGAACGTGCTCATAAAGAAGGATTTGCATCGGCTTTATTTCTCGACGCACGTGAAAAGAAATATATTGACGAGGCAGGTCCTGCCAATTTCTTTGCAATCAAAGGAAATACATATATCACTCCGCTCTCGGAATCCATTTTACCTTCAATTACCAACAGGAGCCTCATGACTCTTGCCGAAGATATGGGCATGACCGTTGAGAGAAGAAAAGTTGCACTGGAAGAGTTAGCCGATTTCGACGAAGTAGGAGCCTGCGGTACTGCTGCTGTTATTTCCCCGATAAGGCGGATCGTTGATGTTGAGAAAGGTACCGAATGGAACTTCTGCCTCGATGGTAAAGCCGGCGAAGTTTCGTCGAAACTTTATAAACGACTTCTCGATATACAATACGGAGATGCCGAGGATACTTTCGGATGGACTTCGCTGGTCGATTTGTAAATGAAGCATATGATATTACGAACGCCGGTTGATAAACCGGCGTTTTTTTTTGCATATGATGCCGTTTTGAAACTATGCTCTTGAAGAGTGGGCAAAGACCTTTTCCCTTTTATTTTGGACGTTTAACTAATCCTGCCTTAAATATTCGGAATTCCCAGAAAGTATTTCCTTTATTTTATGTCAAGTAGTTCAAAGGCTGCATCCAGGTATGAGTATGCCTCTGCAGGAGCATGACGCAGTGTTTTTTTACTCCTGTCGGTTCCTAGCCGAACAACGACTGTATTTAGAGAAGGGATTATAAATATATACTGGCCTAAAATTCCCCGTGCATAGGAAACTTCATACCCCTTGTGGGTTAATATCCAGAACTGGTAGCCATAGTAATACACCTGCTTGCTGTCAGCACCCTTTAACCAGGAAGCGGGTGTGGTGGCCTCTTTTATGTAAGCTTTCGAAACCAGTTGCCGCTTATTGAACTGCCCGCTGTCGAGAACCATCTGCCCGATACGTGCAAAGTCGGTTGCGGTGCTGTTGAAGCAGCAATAGGCTTTTTCAACACCATCGGCCCGGTCGACACTCCAAAGTGCCGGGTGTTCTGCTCCAAGGGGCTGCCATAGCTTTTCGGAAGCATAATCAGAAACTGTTTTCCCTGATGCTTTTTCGATAATTAGCGCAAGTAACTGGGTGTTGCAGCTCTGGTAATTAAATATCCTGCCCGGTTCGCTTGTAACTTTCAGACCTGTTACCAATTCGCGCAGGTTCCTGCCATAATAGGCTTCTGTTGAAACCGAGAACAAACTGGAGTAGCCTTCTTCCCAGGCTATACCTGAACTCATGGTCAGCAGGTCTTTAATACGGAGTGTGAAGCCGTTCACATTTCTAAAACCAGGAAGAAAATCGGTTATAGCCTGGTCGACACTGCGTATTTTGCCTTCATCAAGCAGGCAGCCGATCAGGAGTGAAATAATGCTCTTAGCGGCTGAAAATGAATTGCTCCGGGTGGTATCCGAAGTGCCATCCCAGTATTGTTCATGCAGGAGTTTGTTGTTATGAATTACAATGAATGCAGTTGTCCCGAAACTATCCAAAACCGTCAGGTAAGTAGGTCTTATCTGCTGCAGGTTATACAGCGAGTCGTGCTCCCAAGGAACGGGTTTTGTGCTATTGACAATACGGTTTTCGAATATTTTATAGTCATCGATATTGGCATGTCCGTGCAACAAAGCCTGGCGCACATAGGTAGGAGCCAGCATGAAAATCAATAAGAGTGCGACTGCAACTGCCGCTGAAATTCTGAATACCCACTTTTTCATCAGGACTAAACCAAACGGTTATTAATCAGGATTTCTTTCATCGCAATCTGCATAAGCTGTGCTTCGAGCATAGCTTTTTCAGCAAAATCAGTTCCCGAAGAAGCAAATAATATACTCCGCGAAGCGTTCACCAGTATCCCGCAGTGGTTATTCAAGCCATACTTTGCAACAGCTTTAAGGTCGCCTCCCTGTGCACCTACACCCGGAACGAGGAGAAAGTGCTCGGGGACAATTTTCCGGATTCCTTCAAGCATTTCGGCTTTGGTTGCGCCAACCACATACATCATATTATCGGGCGTGCCCCACGAAGAAGAGCGCCGGAGAACCCGTTCGAAAAGTTGTGTTTCGTTTATGTCAGTAAACAACTGGAAATCGTCGGACCCTTTATTTGATGTAAGTGCCAGGACTATAGCCCATTTCCCCGGGAAAGCCAGGAAAGGTTGTACTGAGTCAGCGCCCATATATGGAGCCACGGTTATTGCATCGAAACTGAACCCTGAAGCTGCTTTATCGAAAACTGCGATAGCATACTGCGTGGATGTATTTCCAATATCGCCCCGTTTGGCATCGGCGATGGTAAAAACCTGGTTGCTGTATTGTTCGAGGTAGTTCATCGTTTTTTCGAGGCTCATCATACCTTTTATTCCACGGCTTTCGTAAAAGGCCAGGTTAGGTTTGTAGGCTACCGTATAAGGCAGTGTTGCGTCGATAATCTGTTTATTGAATTCAAATACAGGATCTTCCAGATCAAGCAGGTGGTTTGGGATTTTTTGAATATCGCTGTCGAGGCCGACACAGAGGAATGACTTTTTGGTTTGAATCAGGCGGAAGAGGTCGGTACTGTTCATTAGTTTGGCAGATCAGATGTTTAATTTATCAATGTTATCCTGGATGCAGTTTTGCGAAAAAAAAATATTCAAAAGTACTATTTTTCCTTAATTATTTCTAACGACACGTAAGCAGGATAAATTACTCTGAGGTATCTCTAATCTGCCGGTCAAGGTATAGGTTCAAAAAATAATCCTGAATAGGACGAAGTCAAATTTGATTACTCAAAAAACGAAAATCTCAACCGTAGGATTGAAAGGTACTTTATATGGCTATTCAGTCGACTTTTCCTGGAATTTTACGAATCCAAATATCTCTATAGCCTGTTTGTTAATTCTAAATACTTTCGTATATCCTTTGAAGATCATATCCCTGATCTCTTCATCATTAAAATAGATTGATTTCCTGTAACGATAAGGATTAGCCGGTATTTCTTTAATTCTTATAAATAATTCTTTATAGAATTTCCGGGCTATTTTAGGACTATCGAGCGAGATATATTGAATCTGGCGTTCGAGCCTGGAAATAAATGTATCTTTAAACAGTATCTTCATGTTGCCTGATACTCTTTTCGAGTTGTTGTTCTGCTTCATCAACTCCTATAAAGGAAGCTTCCCCGCTCAGGATATCATTCAGTTCTTTTTCAAGGTATTTTTTATCAGAGGCGAATTTAGAATCTTCTATGGTAATCTCAATTTCATCCTTACTGAATTTGCCTAAGAACCACATCAACTTTTCATAGGTCTTATCACTTACCTTTAGTTTTAAAGTATGCATAGGTCTAATTTTTACAAAGATACAAAAAAACCAAATTTCGTGATTGAGAATTAGTTCACGAAAACCCGGTTTACACAATCCGAAATTACTCCGTAGCTTCCTTCAGCCTTTCAGCATTTTCAGCCAGCTGTAATGCTTCGATAAAGTCCTGGATTTCGCCGTCCATAAATACCGGAAGGTTATACATGGTTAGGTTGATACGATGATCGGTTACCCGGCTCTGCGGGTAGTTGTAAGTGCGGATTTTAGCCGAACGGTCGCCGGTTGAAACCATGGTCTTACGCTTTTTCGATATCTCATCGAGGTATTTCTGGTATTCCATTTCGAAAATACGTGTGCGTAGCACGGTCATGGCCTTTTCGAAATTCTTCATCTGCGATTTCTCGTCCTGTATGGCTACCACTATCCCTGTCGGGGCATGCGTTAACCGCACGGCCGAATAGGTTGTGTTTACACTTTGTCCCCCGGGTCCTGACGAACAATAGGTGTCCTTGCGTATATCGCTGGGTTTGATATCAACGTCAAATTCATCGGCTTCGGGCAATACTGCAACCGAAGCAGCTGAGGTATGTATGCGACCCTGTGTTTCGGTATCCGGTACACGTTGTACGCGGTGTACGCCCGATTCGTATTTGAGCAAACCGTATACACCATCGCCTTTTACCTCGATGATTACTTCCTTGAAACCTCCCATGGTGCCTTCGGTCATACTTACCGGTTCAATTTTCCAGTTTTTACGTTCGCAATAGCGTACATACATACGGTAGAGGTCGCCGGCGAAAATACTGGCTTCGTCGCCACCGCTTCCGGCCCTGATTTCGACCACTGCATTTTTAACATCCTGCGGGTCGGAAGGGATAAGCATAAGGCGGATTTCTTCTTCGAGTTTGTCGCGCTGTCCGATGAGCGACTCCAGCTCTTCTCGGGCAAAAGCACGCATTTCATCGTCCTTTTCTTCATCAAGTATCGAACGGCATGCTTCGATGCCTTCGACAAGGACTTTAAATTTCTTGTATCCTTCTATAATCGGCTGAAGTTCCTTGTAGTCCTTGCTGAGTTTAATATATGCTTTCATGTCCTGCATTACATCAGGATCGGTGATTTGTTCTGATATCTGGAGGTAGCGTTCGTTTATTGCTGCA
>CAISRK010000011.1 GCA_903887815.1 uncultured Bacteroidales bacterium
AACCATAAGGAAAGAATTCATCAGAGTAATGATAAAGGACCTGTACCACAGTGCCAGAGCCAGGACCAGGAAACTCTGACAGATCAGCAGCAGGAATGCATCAGGGAAATGGTATATACCAAAGATCGTTATGCTGATGGCAACAAATCCAAACAATGCGTATAAGGCCGGTGAGTATTTCCAGGGCGAATACAATTTAAGAAATACCGAATAAGCAATACAGTAAACAGAGATGGCTGTAAAGAAAGGTACATAGGCTGCAGGAAAATGTAAAAATACTATCGACAGCAAGAGGGCTGAGTATGTAATACCAGCAAGCAATAGAGTGGCAAGTACAAGGTTCCCGGGATAGTTTTCATCGGGTTTCCTGAAAGCAATCAGTGAATAGATTGCTGTGATAACGGAGAAATAAACGAACGAAAAATGGTATGTTAAATCGCTGGGAGTTTTTATAAGCGATACCGGGTTACTGTGCAGCCAGTACAAATTGATCAGAAAACCCGCACACAGAATAAAGATCATCGACTTCCACCAATTGAATTTCCAGAATGAATACATCGACAAACCAGCTGCTGCAGATGAAATCAGGAAAAATGCAAGCATGTTATTACAAATGAAGGCAGTAAATAATGTAAGTACCAAGGCTAATCCAGCCAGGAGCTGCGATTTCCTTTTCACGGCAAAATATATCTGAACAGCATTCACTGCAAGCATGAGTATTGTAGCAACGACGGGCCCTGTCAATAATGGTTTGTCATTAAAATAGTGCAGCCGAAGTGTGATATAATATAAAATTATAAACCCGAAAAGGTTAAATGTAAACGACAGGTAGGTATAACTTTTGCGCAGGTAACGCGAAAGAACAAACACCCCGGCAACACTGATACCTCCGACTATCATCGAAATTACTGGATTCCCGGCATCATTAAAATACTGCCAGAGAAAAACTATGGCAAAAAACAGAACTATATTGCCAAGCCAGGCCAAACCATACTCCCCTATGTTGGATTCGAAAGGGGCACTGATTGAGATATTCAGATCGGAAAACCCCGAGTCATCATCTTCTTCAGGAGCATCATTCTGAACCTGATATAGTTGATCTTTTACCGATTCCAGTTCAGCAATTCGTTTCTCCATCGAATCTAACCGATCCAGGATATTCTTCATATCTTCCTTTTTAAATTCTTCAGAATTCATATTAAATCCTCCTAAATTTTACGACAGAATGATTAAACGAGTCAGTAATACCATCATAGGGTATTAGAGGGATTAACCCTCTATTACCTTTAGTCGCATGGCGCAGTTTTACAGCCGGATAACAATGGCCAAATCCTGATATGAGTATGTTTCTATGTTTGCTCAGGCTCCCTGAATATCATGACCTTCCTCTTTCTTCTTCCATGGAGGGAACATCCACAACAGGAACGAGAGAATCCCAAAAGGAACGAGCAACCAGAAAGCAGCCATAAGGTATCCTTCGGTTCCGATTAAGCCTACCTTGAAGCTCGTATACCCATAGAAACTTTTGGAAAATAACTGCCCGCCAATAACCACATTCCAGCGCATGAAGAAAATCCCAACAAGAATGAGGGCCGAAATAATTGGGTAAATTACTTTCCTGATCTGGACTTTTGGTTTATAGAACTGCAAAGTGCCAAGTGTTACCAGGGGCACCACAGTGCCAAGTAAGCCCTGCATGATGAACAGGGTGAAAAACAGCTTCCCGAAAACCAGGTTATGCAAAACTTCGAACGATTCTTCAGCAACATATATACGGTGTATCTGATCGAGACCTTCAAGCACGAAGTCCATCAAAAGAATGTAGAACAGGTAAGAAGCTATAGTATCAACACAGGCCATATCAAGCGTCACTTTGCGGATACGGGTAATAACCATATAAACAAGCATTACAAGGGCAATACCTGAAACCACAGCCGAAAACAGGAAAATTACTGGCATGAGTACAGTTGACCACCAGGGATTTGCTTTGATTGATCCGAAAATAAACCCAACGTATCCATGCAGCAGGAAAGCCGAAGGCACACCAATAATTGTTACTATATACCCGAGTTTGTTATCAAGAGCAACTGCTTTAGGTGAAATATCGGTGGTCCAGAGCGAAAATGCCCTGTAAAGAAAACGCTTCAATCCTGTTGTTTCGTTAGCCCAGATAATCATATCGCGGCGATAATCGAACCAGATTTCGAGTAACAGCACTACCATAAGGTACCATAAATAAACAAAACCGAAAATTGCCATGGCAGAACTCAGATGGGGGGTGATCATAATTTCGTATGCTCTGAACGGTTTCCCCAGGTGGCTTACTAATGGCATAGTAGCTACAAGCATAAAAGATAAAGCTGTAAGCAATGCAATACCATAAGTCGGCCTGAGAACGTGCAACTTAAATATACGCTCGAGCGATGCCAGGATAAAAGCACCGGCTACCAATCCTGTAATGTATGGATATAATACTATAAGTATGCTCCAGTTGAGTTCAATTTCATTCGGATATACATATCCGTCAACTTTCGAAAGAACTTCGTGTAAATTTTGCAGATTGTTCATATTACCTTACCTCCGGGCTTAAAGCGTTATAGAATAATTTTGAACCGGTATTCAAATGAGGTTTTATAACCATACAAGTGTGATTTTTCAGGAAATAATTCAGTTTGCTTTTGGGATCGTTCAAATCGCCGAAAATCCTTGCTTCAGTAGGGCACATTTCGAAACAAGCAGGCTGCAACCCTTTTTCGAGGCGATGTATACATAAGGTGCATTTGTCGACTGTTCCCTTATCGGGGTGAACATACCTGCAGCCGTATGGGCATGCCTGAACGCAGTAACGGCACCCTATGCAATAATTCGAATCCACAAGCACGATTCCTTCGGGTGTTTCGAATGTTGCACCTACAGGGCAAACCTGCACACAGGGCGATTTGGCGCAATGGTTGCACATTTTAGGCACAAAGAATGATTTGTAAATGTCCTTATCAGGAACCGACTGTGTAAAGCCGTCAATTCCACCGTTAGGAGATTCAACTTTTATAGTGCCATCGTTCTTGATTGTGTATTGTTCGACCCACGAACGGAAATAGAAAGGTTCAAGGGGAACATTGTTTTCCTGCTTGCAGGCACTGGCGCATTTACCACAACCAATGCATTTATTAATATCGATCCCGATTCCATACCACTTTCCTTTCCCCTTTGGAGGCTCAGTTGCAAACAATACCCCGTCGAAAGGAGTCAGTGCCGAAGCCACAACGGTTCCTCCTATAATGATTGTTCCTGCTTTGAAGAAATTTCTTCTTGACAAGTTAGATTTTTTTTCGTTCATGTGTCAGATTTTTTATTTTTCGGATCTCATGGTTTCTAATTTATACGGAAGTGCCATGAAAAAATGAGTTTTATTAAGAGCTATACCTTACTATTACTTCTATGGTTGATGAGGATTATGACAGTCGATACACTTCAGCTTTTCGTTGGTCCGTTTATCGACCGGGTTATGCTTCAAAGCGTCGATTTGTTTAAGCATAGAATTATTAATAGTATCGAACACAATTTTTATGCGTGCGGCGTTTAACTGGTGGCATATTGCACATTCCCTGCGTTCGTCAGGTTTATGCAGTTTAAGCGAATCGGGCAATTCACCGTCTTTAAATTTATTGGCGTACTTAGCATGTTTTAGCCCGGGTCCATGGCAAACCTCGCATTGCAGCACCGAATGAAAACCCACAGCCTTATCGGTGGCCATATCTTCGTGGCATTCAGTGCATTTGTCAGATCCTGCATACCGTATGGGTTTCATCTTATTTTCAGGGATTGCATCAGCCCTGAAATGACCTATTTTACCAAAGGAGCTGGGTCTTAAAACCAGCTGCATTATCAGAAACAGTATGAGAACTGCAGCAAATGCCCCGATCAGGCGCTTAATGTGTTGTGGCATAATAATTAAGATTTTTTTTATTTAGATATATAGATGTAAAGATATGTAATATTCACAATAATTATTAAAAAAGTTAAAATAATTACGTTAAGCCTGTATTTTTTTTGAACAAAAACAGAGAACGATTGTTCAGTTCAATTTTTTTAAATAGTTTTCTCGAAGAGAGGAGTTTAAAAATAGCTTTTGAAACAGTATAAGCGACCTGCCAAATTAAGTAGATACTATTCAAAATTCAGGTAACACCAGATTCAAAATACAATGGAAAAGACTATGTTTGTTAATATCCATCTATTTTTCCTAACAGATAATCCACCAATGAAACTATCTATTATAAGTTAGAAATTGCTATTCCCAAGCCAGTATAATCTTAAGATCCCAGAAAATAGTGCCATCCCTATTTATACAATTTAGAATTGAAATAAATTACATATTCCATCTGATTTAAAGGAATATGCAGCTAATTAATTATAAGAATATGATATAATTTTGTATAAATATCTGATCCTGCACTTCATGATTGAGAGCATAAAAAAGAATAATTCTT
>CAISRK010000012.1 GCA_903887815.1 uncultured Bacteroidales bacterium
CTTATTGGAGCGGTTTCTATACTTTCAAGAAACCCGTTTACCTGGTCGGGGCTCACGCTGGTTGACTGTATAAAGGATTTAATCTTACCGATCCACTCAAGTTTCCGGTTCACTGTTGATAAGCGAAAATCTTCGGCAAGGCCGATTCGGTTTCCGGCAGGTGTAAGACGCAGATCGGCATTGTCCTGGCGCAGCAGAATACGGTATTCGGCTCTTGATGTAAACATGCGGTAGGGCTCATCAACCCCTTTTGTAATCAGGTCATCAATCAATACTCCGATATAGGCTTCCGAACGATGAAGGATTAAAGGATCTTTCCCGGCAATTTTCAGGTGGGCATTTATACCAGCCATTAACCCCTGCGAAGCCGCTTCTTCGTAACCGGTGGTTCCGTTTATCTGGCCTGCAAAATAAAGGTTCTGAACTAGTTTTGTTTCAAGTGTATACTTCAACTGTACTGGAGGGAAATAATCATACTCAATTGCATAACCTGGCCTGAATATTTTTGCATTCTCCAGTCCGGCAATTAATTTAAGTGCTTTTACCTGTATTTCGGCAGGCAGGGATGATGAAAAGCCATTCAGGTAATACTCAACTGTATCCCAACCTTCGGGCTCAACAAAGAGCTGATGCCTGCTTTTATCCGTAAAGCGGTTAATTTTATCTTCGATTGAAGGACAGTATCTCGGACCGATTCCCTCAATCCGGCCGGTAAACATAGGCGATTCATGAAAGCCGGTTTCGAGAACTTTATGCACTTCAGGCGAGGTATAGGTAATAAAACATGGGCGCTGTTTCTTTAGAGGTGGGGTATCGGTAAAGGAAAATTTTCCGGGAATTTCATCACCGGCTTGTTCTTCCATACGTGAGAAATCGATAGTTCTTCCATCGATCCTTACCGGGGTTCCGGTCTTCATCCTGCTCGATTCAAATCCAAGTTGAACCAGATTCTCGGTCAATCCTGTTGATGCCCTCTCTCCTATTCTTCCTCCGCCAAACGATTTCATGCCGATATGAATTAGCCCGTTCAGGAAAGTTCCGTTAGTGAGAACAACAGATTTACTTTCGATGTGATAACCCATCGAAGTATGAACCCCCGTAGCAAAACCATCCATAACCGATAAAGCCACAACAGTATCCTGCCAGAAATCAACATTGGAAATCCCCTCAAGCGTTAACCTCCACATTTCGGAAAAACGCATACGGTCACTCTGCGCACGGGGACTCCACATCGCAGGTCCTTTTGAACGGTTTAGCATACGGAATTGGATCATGGTATGGTCGGTAATAATTCCCGATTGCCCGCCGAGTGCATCAATTTCGCGAACAATCTGGCCCTTGGCAATTCCTCCCATGGCGGGATTACACGACATCTGGGCGATGGTACCCATATGCATGGTAACCAGCAAAACCGATGATCCAAGTTTAGCAGCTGCAGCGGCAGCCTCACATCCGGCATGTCCGGCCCCGACAACTATAACATCATATTTTTTAAACAAGCTTTTTGTGTTTCACGTGGAACAAAAGCTGAAGGCCTTACAGATAAAGGATTTCAGCCTGTAATTACAAATTAGGGTATGAAGTAAGATAAAAATCTTCCTTAGCCCTCATCACTTTTTTGTCGTCAGGTGTTTTATCTTTATACCCAGACAGGTGCAATACACCGTGCGCCATCACCCTTCCGAGTTCTCCGCTGAAAGTGGTTTTGAATACTTCAGAATTCTCGCGAACCCTGTCGATGCTTATACAAATATCACCGGACAGTATTCCTTTTATAGAATAATCGAAGGTGATTATATCGGTGAGCGTATGATGCTTCAGGTACTTTTCATTCATTTGGGCCAAGTAAGCATCACTGCAAAATACGTATGTAATTTCTCCGGCCCGTTTCGATTCAGAGTCCAATAGGGATTTAATCCAGTTGCGGACCTGGCTCTTGTTTTTAAATACAAAGTTGGTTTCAACCGTTGTGAAGCTTATCATGGCGTTGTTTTTATTATTCGAAGGAGAGGAAATAAGCATTTACTTTCGATTTATAGAAAGGTTTCAGATTGGGCGGAACAGTACGCAGCAATTCTGATTCTTTATCCTTTATCTTATTGTATTCGAAGTACTTGGAAGGATTAATATAGTAAATATCCTTTGCTTCCTCCGATTCTCGCTTGTCGTCCATTTCGCGCTGCTGTTCAGCCTTTTCGGACTCAAGCATTCGCGTTACAATTTCCTGCTGGCGGCGCAGAGTTTCGGTGTTGATGCGTTTGTTAACAAGGTCAGTTTCTGTTTGTTCCATCTGCTCCATCATTTCCTTGATGCTTTTGTCCACACCACTGCCTTCTTTCTGCATTTCCTGCCCGTATTGCTGCATTTGCTGCCTCAGAGCTTCCTGCTGGGCAGCCATGCGGGCAAGTTTCTCACTCATCTGGCCCTGACCGCCTTTTTCCTGTTTTCCCGGTGATTGCATCCCTTCTTTCATCTGTTGCAACTGCCTGTTCATTTGCTCCTGGAGCTGACGCATCGATTTCATTTTGCCACCCGAACCGTTAGGCTTCTTGCATTGGGATTTCGATTTGCCTGATCCTGATTTCTGCATATTGGTTTGCATCTGTTTCAACGATTCCGCCAGCATAAGGGCGAGGTTGTTAACGGATGTCATGGCATATTGCTGCTTGGTTCTGGCAGTGGCAACTGAACGGCTGTTAAGCTGGGAAACGGCATCGTCCATATTATTCTGCACTGTGGTTAATTCGCGTAGAATAAACGGTTCGATACTCGACTGGCGCTTGCTTAATGCGTAAAGGCTATCTGCAACAATCTGGAGATCGTCCTTTAGGTTCTTTTGCCGCTGAATAATCAGGAGGTATTTGGGGTTGGTAGTGCTTACAACATTCAACTGGTTCATGACATCTTCCTGTGAGAAAGAAATTTTAACCAGGTTGTCCAATATTTGCCGCATGGCTTCCATATCCTCGGCATCTCCTTCTTCGGCCATTTCCTCCCCCATTTTGGTGAGCTTATCGCCCAGCTTTTTCATTTTGTCGGACGCACTTTTCTGCGATTGCGAAGCTTTCTGCGATTTCCCGTTCTTCATATCCTGGCTGCTGTTGTCCATATCCTGCTCAATATCTTTCTGGTCGGCATCAGTATTTTCGAGCTTGTTTGGCTCTTCAAGCTCACTGTTTTTCTTCTCTAATTCTTTAATATCTTCTTTAACCTGGTCAAACTCGCTGTTAAGTTTATCCTGCTTTTCCTTAAGTTTATCAAGTTCTTCGGGGCTTGCTTCTCTGGTTTCGTCGGCAGTTTTTTTCTGCTCTTCGGAAAGTTTTTCCAGTTTATCTACTGTTTGTTGCAGCTTTTGTTCAAGCTCCAGTTGTTTAAATAATTCAAGGTTCCGGTCGATTTCTTTCTCAAGGCTTTTTGAATCGTCCTTCATTTTATCGAGCATTTCGGCAACTTTATCCTTATCAATATTCTCCAACATTTTCTGTAGCTCATCATACATTTTCTTCATGTCTTCCGTCATCACTTTGTCGAACAGGTTTTGCAATTGCTGTTGTTTTTCCAGGATTTCGGGAGGCAGATCCATGTATTGGTTCTGCTGAAGGTTCTTTTCTTTGTTTTCGTTTTGTATTTCCTGCACCTGCTGTTGAAGTGCATTTTGCTTATCCATTAATTGTTTTAGCGTCTGTTTTTCCTGCCATCCAACCTCTTTCTTATCCACCATTTTCCGTTGCATATCTTCAACCTGTTTCTGCAAGGATTTGGATTGTTTTACCACCGATTCCATCTTATCTTTAAGGTCATCATTTTTCTTTTCGGTCATTTTCTCAATTTCGTCAAGCGTAGGAATTTTAAAAATTCGTTTTGTTGAACGTGTTGATTTACTGCCTGTTACCCCATCGTTATCCCATATTTCGAAATAATACTCTACCTCATCGCCAGGTTGAACAAACAGCGTGGCCATATCCATGAAATAGTAAAACTGTTGCTGCAAAAGGGTCTTATCAAGCGTCACCTCCCGGGTTTTTACTTCGGGAACTACACCCTCCAATCCGGATTTCTTAACAGTCCATGCAAAAACCAGTTTGCTCAGCCCATAATCATCTTTAACAGTTCCCTGGTAATACAGGCGGTTGTCGTATACGGAATCTTTATATTCCTCAACAGTAATGGAAGGATACAAGTCGGGAACAACATTCACCAGGTATGACAAAGAATCACGGCTTTTGAAATATTCATTGCCAATTATGACTGAATAGGGCGAGCCTGCCATCATCCTTGATGATACCGAAAAAGTATTCGATTTGTCGGCAAAAATTTCGTTCAGCTTCCCTCCTATCCTGAACTGCAGATTGCGGGTATCGCGGGTGTAGAATTTCCAGGTTAGTTTTGTTCCTGCCGGAACGGTCAGGTCACCGGTATTGGCAATGGTTTCCGTTTTACGACCCAGGTATGCCGGGTAGTCAGCCTGCACATCAAATGAGAGAATAATGGGCTTTGGCAGGATTTTAATAGTGTACTCTTTCGAATTGTACTGGTCGGCAGCAATTACGAATGGTGTATTTTGCTGCAGGTTCCTGAACGTATGGCTGTATAGAATATTCGATTCCTTCTCCATCCGGTAGGTAGCCCGTCCCGATTGAATAAACAATTGAGAGGGGATTTCATCGCCTTCAATTTTAACTTTCACTGTGAAATCGTCCTGCTGCACAGCCTGCAGTTTTTCGTTCAGAATCTTAATAGTAAACGGAGCCGGGCGCTCGAAAACTTCGTTGTGGTCAACAATCCTCCTGGCCGGGGCAATTATAAGGGAAGGTGAAATCAATAATGCGGCCAGCAGAAAAAGAACCGGCGGAAGAGCATATGGAAGGTATTTGCGGTTTTTTTTCAGATCAACAGCATCGGAAAAAGGAACCGGTTGAAGTTGTTTTATTTTCTGATCAATACTTGCATGTATCAGATCGCTGCTTTCGTAAGAGTTCGCTTCAAGGTTGTGCAATTGCAGTGTATTAAGCAATACATCTTTAACCTCGGCAAAATGCCTGCCGATGATATCAGCAGCCTGTTCGAGATTAATCACCTTGCCTAAACGGCTGATCTGCGCAAGCGGAAACACTATGTACCTGCCAAGAATGTATGCCGCAACTATGATAAACGTATAAAAAAGCACACTCCGGGTACCTGTATTGAACCAGGAAAAATATTCGAGCAGGATGATCAGTAACGAATACGTACCAAGAGCTGCCAGGGAATACAACAGCCCGCGGATAAAAAGATTTGTATAATATTTCCGGATAAATTCGTCAATTTTCCGGATAAGCAAAGCATAATTACTTTCCATTATTTCCCAAGTCAGCACAGTGAGCCGGACGCAAATTCGCCGGACTATGTGATTTAAACAATTTAACCTGCAAAGGTAACAACTAAAGCGAAGCGATTTGATGAGCTCATTTAGAAAATAAGAAACCGGAATAGCATACCTAATTGTTCGGTTGCCGGCCCTGTATATAGAAATAAACCAGGTGCTTGGCTGTTTCGGATCGTAGTCTGTTTACGATAAGCAATATAGTTGGCTATAATGTTCTGTTAAAACGGCAAGATATTATTTTGATGTGCTGGAGTTAAATTCTACCTTAGCATCAAAAAAGGTAAATGGAAGAAAAAGCCTTATATCAAGAGTTACTAAAGTTGATTGTGCCTAAAGAAATCACAGATAACTTTGAGCTTATCGAGA
>CAISRK010000013.1 GCA_903887815.1 uncultured Bacteroidales bacterium
GAATAATCTTGTCAAGATAACCATTTAGGCTGCTTAGAAAGATTAAATACCTTCTGAGTTTTTCAGTAGACCCTAATTAATGTATTAAACCAACTTATTTAAATTCCAAATTGAGAAAATCAAAGAGACAAAGAATATTAATCCCTGAGACAACGCACCGAAAAACCGCGCGTCTTATAGTGGTAGTCCCTGTTGGCAACAAAGTTACTGTAACTTACGGTACGGCACCAGGCTTCTGCCGTGCTGCTCTCTGAAGAACTCCACCAGTAAGCGAATTGGCTAATAGTGTTGAAAGACCCATTGTAGTTGCAATACCCTCCTGGAAAAGCTGTAAAACCGCTACTATTGGTAGCGAGAGGTCCATAGATAGGGTCTGACCATGTCCATAAGGTGGTGGCTTTCATCTTAGTGCCTGCAACACCCTCTCCTCCTAAAAACCAGATTAAAGTATTCCACTCCGCATCACTCGGCACATGGTAACCTGTTGGAGCAAGGCCTCTTGCATCATGTACAGCATACCAATTGTACAACTTGCCATAATCAGTACCATTTGCAGAGTTGTATTGATAATAACACCAAGCTCCTGTGGTCAAGCTTGCCCATTGTGCAGCATCGTTTACTTGTGGTATAACATCACCATTACGGTATTTTGAAACATTTAGATTTGTTTGTGTCCAGCATTGTGTGCCTATGGTTACTAACGCATAGTTGTGTCCATCTATATCCGAAACAGTAGTACTAGGAGGAACTACAGGACTATCACTTTTAGAACACGAAAATAATAACAGCATAGCTATAACTATTAGAAAACTTACTTTTTTGAAATTTTTCATGGTAAAATAGTTTTTCATGCTCTAATGTCTTTGCAAGTCTTGCCACAATAATTGTTTAAATCATTTAGTTTATTTCTGATTTCATTTAGTCTAATTTCTATTTCACTGAGATCAGCCGGCACGCATTACAATCGTTTGTCAGCGTGGGACATTCCCCTTTTTGTCCTGTTATCTATCATCGTTTTTAAGTAATTTCAATGTTTCGAAATATCCGTTAGAATAAATCCGGATTAGGTACAGCCCACTGTTAAGCTGATGAATATCGATGCGATTATTGGATTCAGAAATATCTCCCGACAATACTTTTTTACCTGAAAGGTCATTTACAATGAAGGTACATGCTTGCGTAAGTCCACCTATAAATACTTCATTAGTGGCCGGGTTTGGTACAATACTCAATTGGCCTTTACCTTTAATTAGTTCATTAATTCCTATTGTAGCTTCCGCACCCGGAACTTTATATTCAACATTGCCAACCTGGTCAGTGGCTACCACATAAAAGCTATACTGCCGGGAAGAGTCGGCTATAATTAACTGTGTACTTTTTGAAGTGCTTCCAATTGCCAGCCAATCTCCTCCGCTTTCCTTGATATAGATACTATAATGCTCAATACCGGAGGATGCATCGCTTCCTGTAAAAGTAAGATGAATTTCACGACTGTTCAGAACCCGGGTCGCTGATACTGAACTAGCCGGAGGAATCGCATCCACAACATTTAGCCATGTATTTGTAAGTATGGGCTCATTCTGATCAAAGATAATGGAAGCCCTGTTTTTGATTACTGTGCCATCGGCTATTGCTTGTTTTGGCAACAAAGTAAATGATACCGATCCCTCTCCTTCGGGCATAATTTTATTTGGTGGCAGAAAACCTTCATAAACCGGTATATCTCCCGTGACGGGATCAATAGCTGTAAATTGCCATGAAACTATACCTGAAACCATATTCAATCTGCCATTTATTCTGACGCGCATTACCGGAGAAAGGCTATCTTCAAGAACAAATTCCTGGCGGCCTTTGGGTACAGAATAGGTTCTGTTGGCAATTGTAAAATCATTAAACTCAAAGGTGCTAATGTCGAATCTGGAGACATCCAGGGTATCAGTTACACTCACGATTTGTGCGGCAGCCAATGCAGTGCCCTTATTTTCGAAGGTGATTGCGAAATGCTGCCTTTCCTGTTTTAACACATACTGGTTTGCCCCATGGCCAATGGGCCCTGTAATTTCATTCGGGTCGAATGAGTTTACGGATGAGGTAGTAGTTAATTTAGGTTCCTGTAGGGTCATATCCTTATCCAGGTTTTTCTTTAGTTCATCTATCTGCGGTTTCAGTTCAGGGCAATCTTTTAAAAGTTGTTCCAACCGGTTTATTTTATCTTTTAAAGTGTTAAGATCCTTGCCATCTTTATAAAGTTGATGGGCATCTTTTATGAATTTCCTGATATCGTCAATGTTTTTCAGGTTATCTTTTGCAAACTCAATAGTGCTTTGAGTTGCATTTGGGTTTTTTGCAACAAAATTACTTATCTGATCCGATTGACCTTTGAATAGATTATCAGCGCCTTTGTCTATCATTTTATCAACTGCGACTTCCAGTATGGCCCCCGCCACCTGGGCATTTCCGGCATCAACATTGCTATAATAATCTGCAGGTAATGATTAGTCAATGCTATTGGTTACACCCGAAGCATAGTTGTAAAATGCACCCATTGCCTGGCCTAAATTAGCCATGTGTACTGTGGTTCCTTTGGTAGCCTTGGTAAGCCAGCCCACAGGCGATTTTTCCAGTACAGGATTAATACTTACCAATTTGTCTAATAAGTCGATGGATTCAACAGCCATATTTTCCGATACATCCATCCAGCTTCCTGACCCACACGAGCCAAAAAGATTGGGCTTGAAAGTGTAGGTTATAAAGTTTTTGGCTCCTGTAGAAGCGGTTCGGGCAATTAACGGAATTTCGTATGTACTTCCCGCTGCTATTTTGGGGATCAGAATGAGTTTCATATACCCATCGTAAGGTTTCCCGTTAAATGTATCAATGGCGGCAACGGTATTATAGTTGTCAGCATAAAAATGCTGAATATCTTGCCATTTAAAATTAAAGGCAGTATCCGCGGTAGTGACGGTATAATTCCCACTTGCGGGTGGCTTGAACCACTTGGTATCAAATATCAAATCCACCGATTTGGGCCAGATAACTGAAACCAGAACCCCTGATGCCATTACATTACCTTTGTTTCCAACTACTAGTTTGAGATTGGTATTAAGGTTAGTCCTCATTCTCCATGGAGAAACAATTTCGGACCATGTATAAGGATATCTGAATGTATTTAGCCTGAAACCTCCGGGGAAGACGACGGGCGCCTGACCCGCAATTTCGATTATAACGTCATAGATGCCTTTTTCGGCGGAATGAAAATTAAAAATGGCATTGAGTTGAATATTTTGTTTGGTGGCTTTTAAAGCTTCTGGATCGTTATCGACCATGACCACTTGC
>CAISRK010000014.1 GCA_903887815.1 uncultured Bacteroidales bacterium
CCTACAATGTCACGGTTAACCCTCTGCCTGTACCTGTAATTTCAGGGCCGGCAGCTGCCTGCGTGAACTCAACAGGAAATGTGTACACCACGCAAAGCGGTATGACCGGATATACGTGGACGATATCTGCCGGAGGAACCATAACTGCAGGTGCGGGTACCAGTTCCATAACTGTAAGCTGGAACGGTTCAGGAAACCAGAGTTTAACAGTGAATTATAACAATGCTGCAGGCTGTATGGCGGCAGCTCCGGCAACCTATACAGTTGTGGTAAATCCTGTCGATGTTCCTGTTATTACAGGGCCTGCCTCAACTTGTTCCGGTTCAACAGGTAATGTTTATTCTACTCAAACCGGGATGTCGAATTATTCCTGGGCTATATCGTCTGGAGGATCAATTCAGTCAGGATCAGGAACTAACTCGGTGACTGTTTCATGGAGTTCGGGCGGGGCTCAATCAGTCAGTGTTATATTTGCTTCACCTACAGGTTGTTCGGTTGTTACTCCAACCACATACAATGTTACTGTAAATACATTGCCGACCCCAACGGTTACAGGTAGCAATGTGGTTTGCCAGTCTGGAGCACCAGAGTCCTACTCAACTCAACCAGGTATGAATAATTACCTGTGGACAGTATCAGCAGGTGGAACTATAAACTCAGGTAACGGTACAAACCAGGTACAGGTTACCTGGAATCAGTCAGGCCCGCAGTGGATAGGTGTAACATACGTCAGTTCAACGGGTTGTTCGCCTCTGGCACCGGGACAGCAAACGGTGAATGTAAATCCGTTACCTGATACTCCCGGAAGTATAACCGGCAGTTCAACGATTTGCGCTGGATCAGCAGGAATAGCCTTCAGCATAGCTCCGGTTGCCAATGCAACTTCGTACACCTGGCAATTGCCTGCCGGAGCATCAATTGTTTCAGGTTCAGGAACGAACAGCATTTTGGTGAATTTTGCATCCAATGCATCATCAGGTGTTGTTCTCGTATCGGGATCCAACTCCTGTGGGACCGGGAATCCGTCACAACCTTTGTTTATAACGTTAACACCACAGCCTGATAATGCCGGTATTATTAGTGGCCCATCATCCATTTGCCAGGGTACAAACGGAGTAATATTCTCAGTTGGTCCGATTGCAAATTCAACAAGTTTGATCTGGAATTTACCAGCAGGGGCAACCATTAGCAGTGGTGCGGGAACAAACCAGGTAACCGTTAACTTCAGCAACTCAGCAGTCAGTGGTTTGGTATCTGTTTATGGAATCAATTCATGTGGGAGCGGCATGGCTTCTCCTGTCTTTATAGTCACGGTTAATCCAATCCCGACGACTCCTGTCATCACAAACTCTGGAGATACGCTGCTTTCAAGCAATTATGTTCTTGGAAACCAGTGGTATTTTAATGGTCAGGTAATACCGGGCGCAACCGGCCAAACACTGGTGCCGATCGAAAACGGGGTATATACGGTTATTGTAACACTTACCGGATGCAGTTCTGCCGTTTCAAACGCTATAACATTGGTATACCTTAGTGTCACAAAACCATTCGCTGAGGAATTTACAGTTTACCCGGTTCCAAACCACGGTGAATTCAATGTGATTGTTAAAAATGCAGAGCATCTGAATGTTACACTATTGGTATACAATTCGACCGGTGAATTGGTCTATGAGAAACCTGATATAGAGCTTAACTCAACCACTGTTGAACATGTTGATATCCAGCCTGTGCCCGAAGGTGTTTATTTGATTGTTTTGAGAAATCAACAAAGGTCAATGACTAAAAAAGTGTTGGTTGTCAGATAGTGAAAATCATTTTCAAAAACCTGATTCAATGAGGTAAACTGAATGCACCTGATTCATCCCTGCCATATCCCGGCAGCCTGATTTCCTGCTTTTGATTGGTCTATTGGTGTGACGAAGCAGCAGAAAAATTATCATATTTTGATTGAAAACCTATAAACTGATTTTTCAATACATGATAATTTAATTATCCTGCCGGGATGACAGGGCTTTTATAAAGGCCAGAGTGCAAAATACGAATGGTATTTTGCACTCTTGCTTTTTATTGTTTCATTTCGTTTATCCTGAAGTTGTAGGAATAAGTCATGTACCAATAAAAGTATTGAAAGTACGATTTGTGGCAGGGAATATTTCTGACCTTTGGATTTCATATTTCTGTATTCTGAATTTATTCCTACCTTCGCAAAATGAAATTTCAAAATCCTATCATATGAAAAACATTGATAATTACGACTTTACAGGAAAGCGCGCACTTATACGCGTTGATTTTAATGTTCCGCTTGATGACGACCAGAAAATTACCGATGCAACCCGTATTGATGCTGCATTACCAACCATCCGCAAAATTCTGGCCGGCGGAGGTTCAACTATTCTTTGCTCGCACCTGGGCAGGCCAAAAAAAATAGGCGAACCAAAACTTTCGCTTCGTCACCTAGTCCCATACCTGGAGCAGGCTTTAAATACTACGGTAAAATTTGCCGATGACTGCATGGGACAATCTGCTGTGGAACTTTCGGCAACACTCAAGCCCGGCGAAGTTCTTCTTCTCGAAAACCTCCGTTATTACGAGGAGGAAGAAGGAAAAGCCCGCCTGCCCGAAACCGCTACCGATGAGGAAAAAGCCGCTGCAAAAGTCCGCGTTAAAACTGCGCAGAAAGAATTTACTAAGAAGCTTGCCAGCTATGCCGATTGTTATGTGAACGACGCTTACGGTACTGCTCACCGGGCTCATGCTTCAACAGCGCTTGTGGCTGCTTATTTCCCGAATGATAAAATGTTCGGTTACCTGATGAACAATGAGGTAAGCAACATAACCAAGGTTTTGCACGAAGCTCAGCACCCGTTTACAGCCGTGCTTGGCGGAGCAAAGGTTTCGAGCAAAATCGAAATCATCAACAATCTGCTGAGCAAGGTTGATAACCTTATTATTGGCGGAGGAATGATGTTTACTTTTATCAAGGCTAAAGGCGGCAAAATCGGTGGGTCGTTGGTTGAGAACGAGTACCTTGACCTTGCAAAGAATATCATGGCCGGAGCCGAAGAACTGGGAGTTAAAATCCTGATCCCAACCGATGCGGTTATTGCCAATGCGTTTGCTGACAACGCCGAACGTAAAGTATGTAAATCCGATGAAATTCCCGACGGATGGCTTGGAATGGATATAGGTCCTGATACAATCAAGTATTTCAGTGAAGTACTGGTTGGTTCAAAAACAATCCTTTGGAATGGCCCGATGGGAGTTTTCGAAATGTGTAACTTCCAGAAAGGCACCAAGGATATTGCTCTTGCTATAGCTGAATCAACCGCCAATGGCGGATTCTCGCTTGTAGGCGGTGGCGACTCGGTTGCTGCAGTTAACAAATTCAAACTGGCCAACAAGGTAAGTTACGTTTCTACGGGTGGAGGGGCAATGCTCGAATCCATCGAAGGGAAAGTACTTCCTGGTGTAAAGGCTATTCTTGAAGACTAATAGCTTTCTTTAGTTGATTCGTTTGATTTAAAAATATGGATCAACGATTTTAGATTATAGAAATATCCCAAACTTGGTTTTTCTGCCAACTTCGCAAATCATAAAGCGTTGATCTTTGTTCGGAAATCAAATAGGAGTAAGAAGTAATAAATATTACAAAGCAATAGCAATCAGGAGTTTTTGGTTCTAACGAAACTTTTTTGGTATTAAAGTTTTCAACAGCCGTAGGAAAAAGGATTAATATCCCCAAATCCTGCGGCTTTTTTTTTGTATCGTCCTAAACGAAACAAGCGATAATTTCTATTTATCAGGGTTTATAACGGGATTTTTATCATGTATAAAATCTTCTACCTCAACCGTATACTTCTGTAACAAAGGAATTACCGCCGGGGCTACTGCCGATAAAGGTTTATATAAAACTGAGTTCTTTTTTTCTTTGGCCGTCAGGAGGCTCTCTTTGGGATCGATCCGTGTAAATAACAAAAACAGGAAACTGGCTATCAGAAGACCTTTGGCTATACCAAACAAAGCTCCTGCAAGCCGGTTTACAATTCCGAGTCCGACGGTTTTAACAACACCGGTAAGGAATTTACCCAGCAGGAAGATCAGAACAATTACAATTACGAATGTTACAATGTAAGCGATCAGCCTGATGTTGCCGCTTTTAAGCCCCATGTCGTGCTGAAGCCAGTTTGCAGTAAATTCCGAAAAATGCGAGGCAGCATAAAACCCGAGCACAAGACCGGCCAGTGTGGCTATGCTGATAAGGAAGCCGCTCGAAAATCCTTTTATAGCAAAGTACAGCAGGAAAACAGCAAGTATAATATCAATGGTCGACATACTTTTTATTTCAGATTTCTCCGGTCTATTTCCCTAATCCCTGACTACCAACTCCTAACCCCTTTTAACAGGCCTGAGTTTCTTGGTAAGTTCCGAAGTAAATACAAACTCTTGAAGTTCAGGGTTATCGGTTTGCAGAATATTGTTTTTATCACCTTCCCACCAGATTTTCCCTTTATAGATAAAATATACTTTTTCGCCAATCTCCAGAACCGAATTCATATCGTGGGTGACTACAACGGTGGTCATATTATACTCCAGAGTAATTTCCCTGATAAGTTCGTCGATAAGGTGTGCCGTTGGCGGGTCGAGGCCCGAATTAGGCTCATCGCAGAAAAGATAACGCGGGTTCATCGAAATGGCACGGGCAATGGCAACACGTTTTTTCATACCCCCGCTCAATTCGGAAGGATATAATTTATTGGCATTCTCGAGGTTCACTCTCGAAAGGCAGAAGTTTGCCCGTTCCAGTTTCTCCGGCAGTGTTTGTTCTGTAAACATCGAAAGCGGGAACATTACGTTTTCCTCCACGGTTAGCGAATCAAACAAGGCACCTCCCTGGAAGAGCATCCCGATTTCCTGCCTGATTTCCTTCATCTCGTTGAACGACATTTTAGAGAATTCACGGCCATCGTAAAACACCTGTCCCTGGTCGGCTACAAGCAACCCTACAAGGCATTTTAACAAAACCGTTTTGCCCATTCCGCTCTGGCCAATAATAAGGTTTGTCTGCCCTTTAACCAGTATGACACTCACATTTTCGAGTACCGGGCGGTCGCCAAAGCTTTTACTGATATTTTTACCCTCTATCATGCAAGCAGGATTTGAGTAAGAACAAGATTCATAAATATAATCGAAATGCTGCTGTATACTACACCGTTTGTACTGGCTTCGCCAACTTCGAGAGCACCTCCTTTTGTGTAATAACCGTTATAGGCCGAAACCGATGCGATCAGGAACGCAAAAACTACAGTCTTGACAAAGGCATAAAAAATATCGTACAAATGAAAAAACGATTGAATGCCATAAATATACTCCGACGAGGGAAAAAGGCCGGTAAAAATTCCTGCAATCCATCCTCCTCCAACAGCCAGCAGCATGCTCATGGCTATCAGGAAAGGGTTGATAATCATCGATGCAACAATTTTCGGAAGTATCAGGAAAGCTGCGGGATTAATGCCCATTATTTCAAGAGCATCAATCTGTTCGGTAACGCGCATTGTACCAAGTTCCGATGCAATCCGCGACCCGACTTTCCCTGCTAAAATCAGGCTGATAATGGTCGGCGAAAATTCAAGCTCAACACTCTGCCGGGTCACAAAACCAATGGTGTACGACGGAATAAGAGGAGTGTCGATATTAAAAGCCATTTGTATGGCTAAAACGGCACCCATAAATACGGAAATGATCGCTACAATCCCAACCGAAGCCAGGCCGAGTTTTTCCATCTCAACAAGTATCTGCCGGAAATAAATAGACTGCTTCTGAGGACGTTGAAACGCCTGCCTTAACATGCTCAGATAGCGTCCAAAGTGGAATAAATATTTCATCTTGTACAATAATTAGTGCTAAATTAGCGTAAATTTTACGATTAGAACTCAAAGAGTTTAAATTTTAAATCAATTTAACTAAAATTAGTTAATGGTTTCAAGTGAAGAGTTTTATAAATTGATACTGAATCAATGATAATGAAAGCAAAAAAGATTATTGACATACTCTCCGAAATACCGCGCCGCCGGATGCTTTTCGTTGTCGTTGCAGTAACGGTGATTTGTTTAAGCAGTTGTACTTCTGGAAGGTACAATAGCCGTAGCGACTGGCATCGTATACCTGCTTCAACCGGAAAGAATAAATGTGGCTGTTTATTAAACTCTCCTGGGAAAAACACTTTCAGGTTGTATTACAGCACTCCGTATGTCATTCAGGCCTGAAACAATCGAAAATATTCTCACCCGTTTTCCTGAGCAGGCCCACCGGCTTGTGCGGGAGCATTTCGAACAGCACCACTTCCTGTTTAAAATCACTAAACCAAAACTTTCGAGGCTGGGCAGTTTCAGGGGTGTGCGCCATGGCTCAGGGCAGGTAATCCAGATTAATTCTGACCTTGGACCTAATATGTTTCTGC
>CAISRK010000015.1 GCA_903887815.1 uncultured Bacteroidales bacterium
GGGAAAACCACAGGAACCAGGCGGACCTAAAATGCCCAAAATGCCAAAAGTGAAATTCAATTTTTACTGGATTTACGGTATACTGGGAGTAATCCTTTTCGGGCTGTACCTGAACAATATGGGAACCACACCAAAAGAAATAGGCTGGGGCGAACTGAAGGATATGCTCACAAACCAGGAAGTTGATAAACTGATTCTTGTTAACGAAAAACAAGCCGAAGTATACATTAAAAAGGAAAAACTATCGCTTCCTAAATTTAAGGATGTTAAACCCGCGAATTCGCTCAGTGCAGCAGCACCTAATTACACCTACCAGATCGGTTCGGTCGAAACATTCGAGAAAGATGTGCGTGAAGTGCAAACCAATATTCCTACCCCGGTTTATATTAAAAACGATACGCGTAAAAACTGGGGAGGCGATATCCTGGGCTGGATTCTGCCAATCGTGGTTCTGGTTGGATTATGGTTCCTTATAATGCGTATGATGACCAAAGGCGGTGGAGGTGGCGGCGGGCAGATATTCAATATCGGCAAGTCGAAAGCCCAGCTTTTTGATAAGGATACCATGGTTTCGTTGAATTTTAACGATGTAGCCGGGCTCGAAGAAGCCAAAGTGGAGGTAATGGAGATCGTCGAATTTCTTAAAAACCCCAAAAAATATACTGACCTTGGTGGAAAAATCCCTAAAGGCGCTTTACTTGTCGGTCCTCCGGGAACCGGTAAAACCCTGCTTGCCAAGGCTGTTGCCGGCGAAGCAAAAGTACCTTTCTTCTCGCTTTCAGGTTCTGATTTTGTTGAAATGTTTGTTGGTGTTGGTGCATCGCGTGTCCGTGACCTTTTTAAACAGGCCAAGGAAAAAGCGCCAAGCATTATTTTTATCGACGAAATTGATGCCGTAGGCCGTGCCCGTGGGCGTAGTGCTATGACCGGCGGAAACGACGAACGTGAAAATACCCTCAATCAGCTGCTTACCGAAATGGATGGTTTTCAGACCAATGCAGGTGTTATTATTCTTGCAGCCACAAATCGTGCCGATATTCTTGACCGTGCGCTTCTGCGTGCAGGCCGTTTCGACCGCCAGATCTATATCGAACTTCCCGACCTCGAAGAACGCAAAGCTATTTTTAAGGTGCACATGCGCAACCTTAAAATGGACGATACGGCTAACGTTGAATTCCTTGCAAGGCAGACACCTGGTTTCTCGGGCGCTGATATAGCTAATGCCTGTAACGAAGCTGCGCTTATAGCTGCCCGTGGTGATAAAAAGGTGATCGGCAAACAGGATTTCCTCGATGCTATAGACCGTATTGTAGGTGGACTCGAGAAAAGAAATAAAATTATTTCGCAGCACGAAAAGAAAGTTATTGCATACCACGAATCGGGCCACGCTGCCGTAAGCTGGTTGCTCGAACATGCACACCCGTTGGTGAAAGTTACTATTGTTCCGCGTGGAAAAGCGCTTGGCGCAGCCTGGTATCTGCCCGACGAAAGGCAGATCACTACCTATGAGCAAATGCTCGACGAAATAATTGCAACCCTGGGCGGACGCGCAGCTGAAGATGTTGTTTTTGGCAAAATTTCGACCGGTGCTCTTAACGATCTTGAAAAAGTGACCAAACAGGCTTATGCTATGGTTGCTTTCTACGGACTGAATAAGAAAATCGGCAATATCAGCTATTACGATTCATCAGGACAAAGTGAATATTCATTTTCAAAACCGTTCAGTGAAGAAACTGCACGTACAATTGATGATGAAATCCACAAACTGGTTGAAGAGGCATATGGAAAAGCCAAGAAAATACTTACTGAAAACCGTGAAAAACTGAATCAGTTAGCTGAAATGCTGCTAACCAAAGAGGTTATATTCCGCGAAGATCTTGAAAAGATATTTGGCAAACGTCCTTTCCCCGATCATGAACATGTTATGATTAACAGCAACGGCGACACAAACGATAAGAAGTATGAGGAACGTACATCCGATGTGCACCTGCCGCCAGCTGAAACTACTCCTGACGATAAGGCTGAAACCACTGCTCCTGATGTTACTTGATAAGTTTTTTGCTTTTAAGTATTGATAAGGTAAAATTTATTTAAATTTACCTTTCGTTTAATCCGGTTAAGCTAAATAACTCAGCCCTTGTATGGAAGAAAGCACTTCGCGCGAAAAAGTACTCAAAAAAGTACGGCACGCCTTAATATATAAGACCGATAACCCGTATCCGAATGTTGACTTCGATTCGCCGGTATACAATACTTTGCCGGATTCGCTGGATGTGAATTTTGCGCAGGAATTCACAAAGGTTGGCGGGGTTTTCATTTATTGTGAAAATGAAAGCGACCTTGTAAATACATTGTCGGCGCTTAATACCGAAAGCAACTGGCGCGATGTATATTGCGGCGAACCTGAATTCCAGTATCTGCTTACACAGGCCGGTGTGCCTTTCGAATCGGATGAGGATGGACTGAAAACCCTGAAAGTTGGCATAACAGGATGCGAATTCCTGGTTTCAAGGCTGGGTAGTATTATGGTGTCGTCAAAAAACAGCCGCAGGCTTAATGTATATCCTGAAACTCATGTGGTTATTGCCTATGCCGATCAGCTTGTTGAGGATCTGAAAGATGCATTTACTGCTGTACAGACAAAATATTCGGGAAAACTGCCCTCGATGCTGTCGGTAATTACGGGTCCAAGCCGTACTGCCGATATCGAAAAAACGCTTGTCATGGGAGCCCACGGTCCCCGTGAATTATACCTCCTCCTGGTGGAAACTCCTCAGGCTGAGGATGAGTCTGATGATTTATGACCGATAACTGGAACGTAATTTACACAACCAATCAACTTTATGATGCTGAACTGGTAAAAGAAATTATTACCGGTGAAGAAATCGAATGTGTAATAATGAATAAGATAGACTCAAATTACGGTATAGGCGAAATTGAAATTCTCGTACCAGCTGCCGATACTATCAAGGCTAAACAACTAATTCTTGATCTTCGTAGTGAATAATCTTGCCACCCGAACTTTTACCTCCGTATTCTTTGTTGTAGCCATGGTTGGGTCAGCCCTGCTGGGCCAGACTGTTTTTGCAGTGCTACTGCTTATGCTCACCGTATTGAGTATAAATGAATTTATAAAAATTGTTACCTCCGGAAATATTCAGCCTGCTTTATGGCCGACCTTGATTACCGGTAGTAGTGTTTATGCTTTGATTACTGCAAATGCAATGGGGCTGTTAAAAACTGAATGGCTCCTGGCAGCAATTCCCATCGTGTTTATGCTTTTTATAACAGAACTCTGGCGGAACAAACCGACCCCGTTCGGTAATATTGCTTTTGAGCTGCTTGGCATTATTTATATTGCCTTCCCTTTGAGCCTTATTATGTACCTTTTCGACCCTGTCATATTGTCCGGGCCATTGCATTACGGTGTTGTTCTGGGATTTTTCCTTGTATTATGGCTCAACGATACAGGTGCATACTTTATTGGATCATTGATAGGTAAGCATAAGCTCTTCGAGCGGATTTCACCGGGAAAAACCTGGGAAGGCAGCATTGGAGGGTTTGTTTTTGCTATGCTGACTGCATGGGGGTTATCGTTTATATTTCAGCAGCTTACAGTTCCTCAATGGTTAATACTTGCCTTGATTATTGTTGTTACAGGTTCGCTTGGCGACCTTGTTGAATCCATGCTGAAACGGAGCCTCGGAATTAAAGATTCAGGTACATTTTTACCAGGTCACGGAGGTTTACTCGATCGATTTGATGCGGTTTTTATTTCTGCACCGTTTGTATTTGTATATTTGGCGCTCTTTTGCAGGTAATATAACAGGGAAAGCGGATGAAAATACACAAGGAAGGGTATAAGAGTATCGTTGTAGCAACCATTTTCGTTGCTGCAGCTATTGTTGTCGGGAATTATTTTTACCCCAAACAGAACATCTTCCATTACTTTGGTTATGCAGTATTATTTGTCCTACTGGCAATTGTAGTCCGGTTTTTCCGAATGCCTTACCGGGAGTTGTATATCGATGCAGATACAGTCCTTTGCCCGGCTGACGGAACCATTGTCGCAATCGAAGAAGTGATAGAAGAGGAGTATTTTAAAGATAAGCGTATCCAGGTATCGGTATTCATGTCGCCTAACAACGTTCATGTTAACAGGTACCCGGTTTCCGGTAAAATTGTATATACAAACTACTGGCCGGGATCGTTCCTGGTAGCATGGCATCCGAAATCGTCTACCGAAAACGAGAGAAATACAGTTGTAGTTGAGCATCACTCTTATGGAGCTATTCTAGTGCGGCAGATAGCCGGTGCACTTGCCAGACGCATCGTTTGCTATGCAAAAACAGGTGAACGTATTGAGCAGGGCAGGGAACTGGGCTTTATTAAATTCGGAAGCAGGGTGGACCTTTTTCTTCCGCTTACTGCCGAAATCAAGGTCACGCTCGATGAGAAAGTGAAGGGCGGAATTACAACGATAGCTATACTGAGCAACAAACTCCGCTGAAAATCTTTAACATCTCTTTAACAAAATATATGATTGTAGGTCCAACAATCCGCTATACTTTTGCGTTACTAAAATATTAGAAACCCTTAATTAATCTATATCAATATGAAAAAAGTTGCTCTTGTAATTTCGTTGTTTGCTTTTCTTTTTGCTATCACTGTTTCGACAGCTTCAGCACAAAAAGTAACCTCAGCTGAAAAATCAAAAACAGAACAGGTAAGTAAAGAATCACCAAAAAGCTGCTGTGCAAAATCAGAAGCTAAAGCTGGCTGTGCAAAATCAGAAGCTAAAGCTGGCTGCGCTAAAGAAGGCGAAGCTAAAGCCGGTTGCGCTAAATCATGCAGCAAAGGCGAAGCTAAAGGCTGTTGTGCTAAAGGTGAAGCTAAAACCGAAGCTGTACCGGTACCAAAAAGTAATTAAGCAATCTGCTTTAATGTCTTAGACCCGCTGATGAAGCGGGTTTTTTTATGCCTTATTCTTAATAAACCTTGTAATTTTTTGCTAGAGCAACCCTGTAATTTCGTCGAGCGAAAATACCTCCATGGTAACCGGTTCATTATGCGGCTTCCGGTCATGGTTCACATACATCTGATCCATCCCATGCTGCCGGGCACCGGCCATATCCACTTCCAGGTCATCGCCTATCATAAGGCTTTCGCCAGGATTTGCCCCGGCTTCTTGCAAAGCGTAACGGAATATTTCATTTTCCGGTTTCTTCGATCCTGCTGCCTCACTCGTTATTATCGTAGTAAAATATTTATCAAGTCCCGAATTCTTTAGTTTACCGTATTGTACTTCTTCGAAACCATTGGTAATAATGTGCAAAGGGTATTTCGGATAGAGATAGTCGAGCAGTTCCCTGGTATAAGGGAAAAGGTATGTTTTCATGGTGATTCCTTCGATGAAGGCACCGGCCATGGCTTCACCCAAGCTGCGGTCGTCGACGCCGAACAGGCAGAGTGTATCGTAAAAACGCCTGAAGTTCAGAACATCCTTTTCAATCTTGTCTTCCCTGTATAGTGCCCATAAGGCCATATTAATTACTACATATTTTTCCCTGAAAGCTTCGTAGCTCTCAATTCCCCTGTTTTTAAGATCCAGGTTTTCAAACATTTCACGCTTGGTCTCCTCGGCATTGCGTTCGAAATCCCATAAGGTATGATCGAGGTCGAAAAAAATATGTTTGTAGCTTTTTCGCATTTCCGCTTGTTTAGTCTGCAAATGTAAGTTTTCCGAATAAGAAAAAAAATTTTAAGGTCTTCGTCGGATTTGATAAAAAGTATAATATCTTTGTAACATCAAAATAACATCAAAATAAAATGGAAAAGGAAAAATTAAATTCGACTTCGTCAGGCTATATGGGCCTGCTTTTAGTGTTCGTATTTCTCATTGCCGGTATACTTACGCTGGTGAATTTCAACAATCAGTTGTTTGGGGTCATACTCGGACCTGTTTTCCTGATACTTACAGGGTTCATGGCAGCCGGTTTCCTGGTTATCAATCCGAACGAATCGTCGGTTCTTACTCTTTTCGGCGCTTATAAAGGCACTTTGAAGAATAACGGTTTTTACTGGCTTAATCCTTTTTTTGTAAAAAAGAAAGTCTCGTTACGCGCCCGCAACTTCAACAGCGAATTGCTAAAAGTGAACGATAAACTCGGTAACCCGATTATGATCGGTATTGTACTGGTGTGGAAAGTGGAAGATACTTTCAAAGCAGCTTTCCAGGTGGATGACTACCTGCGTTTTGTTGAGATACAAAGCGAATCGGCAGTTCGTAAACTTGCCGGGCATTATGCATACGATAATTTCGACGATGAGCAATCCGAAATTACCTTGCGTGGCGGAGGCGAAGAAGTGAACCATGTACTGGAAAAAGAACTTTCGGAGCGGCTTCATATTGCAGGTATAAATGTAATTGAAGCCCGTATTGCCCACCTGGCTTACTCATCGGAAATTGCCCAGGCTATGCTCAAACGCCAGCAGGCAACAGCTGTTATTGCTGCCCGGACTAAAATTGTGGAAGGTGCTGTTAGTATGGTTGAAATGGCGCTCAATAAACTTTCGGACCGCAAAATTGTGGAGCTCGACGATGAGCGCAAGGCTGTTATGGTAAGCAACCTTCTTGTAGTGTTGTGTTCTGATAAGGATGCTTCGCCTGTTGTAAATGCAGGCTCAATTTATTAGTACCTATGGAACGATTGATTTTCAGGGAAGAACAGCCCATGCGCCAGTCGTTTATTCCCTGGCTTGTTATACCTGTGTGGCTTTTTACAGTTGTGTACTTCGGATATGGTTTTTACCGGCAGTTGTATTTGGGACAACCATTCGGCGATGAAGCAACTGGTAATTCAGAATTGCTCTGGACAGGTATCCTAACCATTGTATTCACCGGAGTGCTTTTCCTGCTCTTAATGAGTATAGTACTGGTAACCGAAATATGGACTGACGGGATACGATACAGGTTTAAACCCTTTATGTGGAAAATGAAACATATAAGGCTGGATGAAATTGAATCGGCAAGCGTTATGAAGTATAACCCGCTTTTCGAATTTGGTGGCTGGGGGATAAAGCCAAGGTTGATGTCGCGGAAAACTGCATACAACATAAGCGGCAACATTGGTATGCGTATCACGCGTAAGAACGGTAGCCAGGTAATGATCGGCACACACAGGAAAGAAGAATTGCAGCGGGCGGTTGATAAAATGCGAATGCCCGCAGCAGAAAAATACCCAGTATAATGGCTAAAAAAAAGGTTTTTGCGCTTCGGGTCGACGACGACATTTACGCCGCTATTGAGCGCTGGGCTGCTGACGAATTCCGCAGCACCAACGGGCAGCTCGAATGGCTTATAGCGAAAGCCTTGAAGGATGCCGGGAGGCTGCCCAAATCCAGGTCAGTTCAAGGCGGCGACAAATAGCCTGGTTACGATTCTGCTGTAAACGTTATCATTCAAAAATAAAACAAACTACTGTTTTGATGCAAATACTCTTCATACAAGCTTTCCACTTTTCATCACGACAC
>CAISRK010000016.1 GCA_903887815.1 uncultured Bacteroidales bacterium
GATTGATTTATATTATACGAACTGGTTTTGTTACGGTCTGCTAAAAGTGAACCTGCACCAATGTAATAATCATATAATCAAACAGATGTATCCGTATTTGCTGATCATTTTGATAAGAAAAAAATGTTATTAACTTTCTCTGTAAATTAATTGCTACCGGCTGTTTTAAGGATATTCGAAAGGACAAAATTTATTTTGAAGTATCTGACTTGTACATGTTATTTTACAAAGTACTTTTGCCTTATAAAATCAAGTTAGCCTCTAACCATTTAAAAAACAAATTTACATGAAAAAATCTGTTTATCTGCTTGCAATATTCACAATTCTTCTTGTTTCCGCATGCAAGGAAACCAAAAAGGGCGACAATCCATTTTTCACTGAGTACACAACCCCTTTCCAGGTTCCGCCATTCGATAAAATCGATACCATCGATTACATGCCTGCTTTTATTGAAGGCATCAAGCAGCATGATGCTGAAATTGCTGCCATAGCTGATGCAGCAGGTGAACCGACCTTTGATAATACAATTCTGCCATTTGACAAGTCGGGGAAAATGCTCCGCCGGGTAAGCAAGGTATTTTATAATTTGCTCGAAGCACACACAAACGACCAGCTGCAGAATCTTGCTGAAAAAGTATCGCCTATGGTATCGAAGCATAACGACGATATTGCAATGAATGCCAAACTGTTTGCCCGCATTAAAGGTGTTTACGGTAAACGTAAAGAAGCTAACCTCGATGCCCAGCAAATAAGGGTAGTTGAAAAGTATTACCGTGATTTTGAACGCCAGGGAGCTAACCTGGCCAAAGAACAGCAGGACCAATTGCGTAAGGTAAACGAAGAACTTTCGATGCTTAATTTGAAATTCGGTGATAACGTTCTTGCCGAAACAAATAAGAATTTCAAGCTGGTAATTGATAACAAAGCCGACCTGGATGGATTACCCGATGATGTAATTACTGCAGCCGCTGCAGCCGCTGAAAAAGCCGGCGAAAAAGGGAAATGGGTTTTCACGCTTGCCAAACCCAGTCTTATTCCTTTTCTTCAGTATGCCAAAAACAGGGAACTGCGCGAAAAAATCTACAGTGGTTATTTTATGAGGGGCGATAACGGCAACGCAAATGATAATAACGCTATACTTGCTGATATAGTAAGGCTACGCGCCGAAAAAGCAAAACTTCTGGGTTATGCTAATATGGCAGCGTATATTATTGATGATAATATGGCTAAAACACCGGCTGCCGTAGATGTGTTCCTGAATAAACTGATGGTAGCTGCCTTGCCGGTTGCCAAAGCCGAGCTGGCTGAAATGCAGAAAATTGCCGATGGCGAAGGGGCAACCTTTAAACTCCAGTCGTGGGATTGGTGGTATTATGCCGAAAAACTCCGCAAACAGAAGTACGACCTTGATGAAAATGAACTGAAACCCTATTTCAGCCTCGAAAATGTCAGGAACGGAATGTTTGCCGTTGCCACGAAATTGTATGGAGTAACTTTCGAAAAGGTTACCAACCTGCCTGTCTACCAGAAAGATGTTGAAACTTTCGAAGTTAAGGAAGCCGATGGTTCGCATCTTGGTATTTTGTACCTCGATTATTATCCGCGACCTGATAAACAAGGCGGAGCCTGGTGTACCGATTTCCAGTCGGCAGGCTGGGAAAATGGTAAAAAGGTTGAACCGGTTATATCGATGGTGTGCAATTTCACTCCTCCGGCCGGCGATACACCTGCCTTGCTGAACTGGGACGAAACCTCCACACTGTTCCATGAATTCGGACATGCCCTCCACGGACTTTTTACCATGGGTAAATACAACCGTACAGCCGGCAATGTACCGCAGGACTATGTTGAACTTCCTTCGCAGGTTATGGAGAACTGGGCCCGTGATCCTGAAGTGCTCAAAATGTATGCTAAACATTATAAAACCGGTGAAGTAATTCCCGATAAACTTGTTGATAAAATTGATAAAAGCGGTTTGTTCAACCAGGGATTCGAAACGATTGAATATCTTGCAGCCTCTGTTCTCGACCTTGATTACCACAAGCTTGCAGCACCTGCAAAAGTTGAGCCTGAATCGTTCGAGAAAGAATCGATGGCTAAGATAGGTTTGATCCCTGAGATACTGCCCCGCTACCGCTCGACTTATTTCTCCCATATTTTCAGCGGAGGATATGCAGCCGGTTATTACGTTTATATCTGGGCTGCCGTGCTCGATGCCGATGCATTCGATTATTTCAAACAATCGGGTAATGTTTTTAATCCTGAACTTGCTGCTAAATTCCGTATGTATTGTCTCGAGCAAAGTGGCGACGACGAAGGAATGATTCAATATAAGAAATTCAGGGGACAGGAACCCACTATCGATCCACTGCTGAAACGCCGCGGGCTGAAATAGAGTTATCGTAAATTGCCGGGATTAAAAGAAGTCCCAAGTCCCAAGTTCCAAATTAGATACCAGGCGTGCCTGATAATCAACCTGGAAATTGGACTTGGGACTTTGAATTTGGGACTTAATCACCCCTTCAGATGATACTTTGTTCTGGTTTATAAACTACCTTTACTGGCTTATACCAAACCAATGGAGTACATCCTTTCGAAATCGACATATATACGTGGTATGCAATGTTTTAAATCATTGTACCTGAATAAGTTCAGGCCATACCTGCGGGATAAAATCAGCGAGGAACAGCTTGCCAAGTTTGCCCGTGGACATGCCGTAGGTAAAATTGCCCAGCAGCTTTTCCCTGGCGGAATAGCTTTGCCGCGACCCGGAAAATCTTCGGCAAGTAAAACAGCCGAACTTATCGAAGCAGGTTGCCCGGCAATATACGAAGCCTGTTTCATTTCTGACGATGTGATTGTTGCGCTCGATATCCTTGTGAAAGAGGGTAACGGGTATTCGGCATATGAAGTAAAGAGCAGCACAGCGCTGAGCAGTGTTTATTTTAACGATGCCTTCCTGCAATACCATATAATTAATGGTTCCGGTCTGAAACCCGTAAAGTTTTTCCTGGTACACCGTAATGCGGATATTGAATTAACGGAGGAAACAGATCTGAACCAGGCCTTTATTTTTACTGATGTAAGTGCTGAATGCGAAAAGCAGGAAACGTTCATCGGTCAGAATATTGAAGCTATGCTTGAGGTACTGAAACGGGATAAATCGCCCGACATATTTCCGGGCGAGCATTGCATGAAACCTTATCCTTGCGATTTCAGGGGTGTTTGCTGGAAGAAACTTACAAAGGAGGAACAGGAAATCCTCCTGAACAAAGATTGACAGGTATGCGTAATTGCATAATTGGGTACCCCAAAATGAATCAGAAACTATGAAATATATTGATCTCACGCATACACTGAAACATGGAATGCCGGTTTTTCCGGGCGAAAAAGCACCTTCGTTAATTCGCGATATACTCCCCGATGAAGTGGGTTATGTTACCTTCCGCCTTGAATCGAATATGCATACCGGAACCCATATCGACGCACCTTTCCATGTAAAAAGCGGTCAGCTTACTATCGATGATTACCCCGTTGATTTTTTTACCGGTTCTGCAGTCATTATTGATGTGAGAGGCAAAGATATTGTTGAAATGCAGCCTGAATGGGAGCTACTTTTCCTCGGGCACGAAATAGTCTTTTTCTGCACGGGACACAGCATGAACTGGTCAAATGAGAATTACTATTCCGATTACCCGGTATTTGATACAGTAATAGCGCAGGAACTTGTCAGATGTAATGTCAGGATTGCAGGATTTGATTCTCCTTCGCCTGATAAGGATCCTTTCGGATTTCACTCCGTTTTCCTCAATGGCGAGCATTTTTTAATTGAGAACATGGCCAATCTCGAACAGTTGGTTGGGAAAGCGAATATTACTTTTATGGGCTTCCCTCTGAAAATCCAGGCTGAAGCTTCGCTGATCCGGGCTGTTGCCGTAACTGAAATATAATGCTCTTTTTTTTCTATGGAATCGGGAAATTGCCACAAAAACTCCATGCCTCAAAGATTCACAAAGAGCTAAAGCACAATTCGTTGAATCCCATCTTTTATTAAAGGAACATCGAAGTTAATCAGATAACCAAGTCGTTTTCCGGTGAGTTTCAAATGATTCAGAATTTGTGCTCTCCAAACAGGGTTTACCGTTTCCATTGCTTTCAACTCGCAAATCACCAGATTGTTCACCATTACATCAAATCTCAATCCTTCATTAAATATTATTCCGTCAAATACAATAGGTATTTTCAGTTGGCGTTTAACTTGAAACCCATTATTTGTGAGCACATGGCAGAAACAAACTTCTTAAACTTTTTCTAACAAACCTGGGCCAAGAGCTTTGTGTACAGTGTATGCGGCATGTACAACAGCTTTGCCTATTTCTTCTTCATCATACGGAATAGGTGTGAAATTACCTTCGTGATCCTTCATGGCTTCGCGATTTTGTGGCAATCTTTTCCAGGATATAATTTGTTTTCTTAATCTTTCAATTTCCTTAACTTACTCGCAAAGTTCTTTAACTTTATTGTCGAGATCCTGGCCGCGCAGTCGTTTAGCAACGATCCTGCCTTTTTTATCAAGCAGGAAGGTGCAGGGAATGGAATTTACGCCATAAGCCACGGCGCCTGCCGATTTCCAGTATTTGAGGTCGCTGACGTGGTTGGGCCATATAAGATTGTCTTTGGCAATTGCATTCAGCCATGATTGCCGGTCTTTATCAAGCGAGACACTGAACACTTCAAATCCTTTATCGTGGTACTTATTATAAATGTTAACCACATTAGGATTTTCCTGCCGGCAGGGACCGCACCAGGAAGCCCAGAAATCGATAAGTACTATCTTGCCCTTTAATGACGAGAGTTTCCTTATATTGCCTTCAGCATCCGGAAGGGCAATTTCCGGAGCGGTAGCCCCGACTGCAGTTTTGCTTTCCAGTTCTACCTGCTGGTGACGATCGGTAACAAATGAATTATCAGGGTATTCCTTCATCATTGCAGCATCGACCTTACGGATGATGTCGAAATCCTTTGTCATATCCAGTTTATCCGTAAAGAAAACCCAGGCCAGGGACGAAGGGTGCTTTTCCATCTGCGAAGTCAGGAAATGTTTCTGTAACGAATCGTTAGCCCGCAACTGGCCAATTATAGCTGTATTTAACGAATCCTTTGCTGGCGAATTCTGTGCATCAGCATACATTTTATTCAGCTCTGCCCGGTTTTTATCGAATGTTTGAAAGGTATTCAAAGTATTGTACAAAAGCTGGGTATTCATCGATCCGGTAACATACGAATCGGTCCCAAGTTTTATTCCTGTGGTTTTAAATGTGATTTTTTCTCCGGGTGTGAGAATCATCATGATATAGTTTTTGTCATCCAGGCGTAGCCTGAGAATCTCGGTTTCAGTAATAGGAGCCACAAGCGTAAACTCTCCTTTCTCATCGATCAGCGATGATGCAAATATCCAGGGATTCTGTCCGTTGAGTGTATCTAGGTATATCTGTTTATAGGTTCCTTTCTCGCTAAGAGTTCCGCTGATTACAGCCGGTTCCTTAACTTTCTGGCCAAAGCTCAGGCTATATAAAAGTAATGAAAGGACAAGAAGAATGACTTTGTTTTTAAGTAATTTCATCGAAAATAGGGTATGAAGTTTTGAATGACAAAAGTAGATATTATTCTTCAAAAACTATGCCGTGGAGTTATTGTTCAATGTATAGATTTAAGTTCCTGTCTTAATTTTCTTATTATCAGAGATTCCACTGAGCCTTCGTGGTAAAAATATAAAGATGCCATAAAGACAAGAATACACTTGGCTGCACTAAGTAAAAGTTCCTTAAAATTACTAAAAGCAGGTATGAAAAACCTGAGAATCATTTCAGCAGTTCATAGAGTTTTCAGCGGCTATCAGAAATTAATACTGCTATTCTACAATACTCCTGTAAGAACTGTTTTCTGTAACGTCCTGTTTTTCTGTTTTACTTTCTCTCCCGGGATTCATACATTTATATAAACCTGCGATTAATATATCGTTCTATTTCATATTTATATACATTTGCAGCGATTTTTGATTCACAATTTATACGAATACCTATGCCTGGAATTTCACAACGCGGCCTGCAGATGCCGGCATCACCCATCCGCAAACTTGTTCCCTACGCCGAAGCAGCAAAAAAAAGAGGAATTAAAGTTTACCACCTCAATATTGGTCAGCCCGATATAAAAACCCCTGAAGTTGCACTCGATGCAATCCGCCATTACGACGGAAAAGTGATTGAATACAGCCATTCGGCGGGTAACGAATCGTACCGCCGTGCCCTTGCTGAGAAATACAGCACCAGGGGTATCAATGTGGATCATAACCAGATACTTATTACAACCGGAGGTTCTGAAGCTATACTCTTTACCATGTTTTCATGCATGAATCCCGGTGATGAAATTATCATACCCGAACCGTTTTATACCAACTACAATGCATTTGCTTTAACAGCAGGAGTGGTTGTGAAACCGATTACATCGGATATAAAAAATGGGTTTGCGCTCCCGCCGATCAGTGAATTTGAAAAGGCCATCACGCCGAAAACCAAGGCGATTATGGTTTGCAACCCGAATAATCCGACAGGTTATCTCTACAGCAACGAGGAACTGTTTCAACTGCGTGACCTGGTACTTAAACATGATCTGTACCTTATTGCTGACGAAGTGTACAGGGAATTCTGCTATGGCGGTGTTGAGCATTTCTCGGTTATGAAACTCGAAGGTCTTGAGCAACATGCCGTTATGGTCGATTCAGTTTCGAAACGGTACAGCGAGTGCGGAGTCAGGATTGGCGCCCTGGTTACGAAAAACCAGGACATTCTGAACTCGGCCTTAAAATATGCCCAGGCCAGGCTTAGCCCTCCATCGCTGGGTCAGGTTGTAGGTGAAGCATCGCTCAAGACTCCTGCTTCCTATTTTACTGAAGTTTACGACGAATACATTGCCCGCCGCGATTTTGTTATTGATGAATTGAATAAGATACCCGGAGTATTTGCACCTAAACCCAAAGGCGCCTTTTACGCAATTATCCAACTTCCTATCGACGACAGCGATACATTCTGCCAGTGGCTGCTCGAGGATTTTAATTTCGAGAACCAAACGGTTATGCTTGCCCCGGCTTCAGGGTTTTATGCAACGCCTGGATTAGGGAAGAAAGAAGCCCGTATCGCATATGTACTTAAGATTGACGATTTGCGTAATGCAGTTAAGTGCCTGGCGGAAGCGCTGAAGGTTTATCCGGGAAGGGTTTTATAGGTCATTAAGGACAGGGGGACAAGGGGAAGGGGAGATAAGGAGCAGGGGCGAGCGGAGCGACAAAGGGAATGCGTGAGCTTAGTTCAGTTAATTGTCAAACTCCAAATTGTCAATTGTCAATTGTAATTCATTAATACGGCATCCGAAAAGGTGTTATTGTTTCTGAGCGTGTCCGGGCAATTTGAATAATTCTACAGAACAGTCCTTTAATTGGCGCCCCCCAGGGGCTCAAAAAGTGGTAAAACCAGAATAAGTAAATAGATTCTTTGGTCTTACAGGTTTACTCTTCCTTCTTTACCGATAGTTTTTCTCCTTTTCCTCCAAGGTAAACTGCAATCAGTACCAGGTCGGTATCTTCCATATTAGTGCCGTTGTGATAAGTATCAATCACTTCGGCAAAAGTTGAATTCTCTTTGAATTTGACAACCCGGTGATCTTGGAGTTCCACGGTAAGGGTGCCTCGAAGTATATAGGCAAAGACAGGAAAGTCATGCTTGTGCCAGCCTGTTGATTTTCCAGGGGAAATTGTAATTTTAAGCATTGTAACTTCGGGATCAGCGAATTTCGGGTACGAAATTTTCTGCCCGATGGTGGTTGTGTCGGTTTGTAAGAGTTTTGTAATAAGTAAGCCGCTGTATTGCGACCTGGCAGTCTGGCTGAGAAATGCTATTAATATCAGGCTCAGGAAATATTTATTCATCAGGATTTGCGGATTGATTTTTAACTCTTGAAGGCTCTAAGTAAGAATATTGCAAATTTAATAAAAATCCCCTGGTCGCAGGTAGAGATTTCCAGCGAAAGGATTGAGTTGACCTGGGATGGTGAGTAGGCGAGGGGCAAACGTTTATGTGAACTATCAAATGTCCATTGTCAGAAGTTCATTGAGAACCAACCCATCAACCCATCAACCCATCAACAAGAAGTCCTTGGTGCCGGGTGCCATGTGCCATGTGCCGGTATGCACCAACTATTGTCAATTATCCAGTGTCAACTGTCAATTGTCAATTTTCCATCAACCTATCAACCCATCAACACCATTGTCCATTGTCTATTGTCAACTGTCAATTGTTCGTCAACCTATCAGCCTATCAACCAATTCATTGTCCATTGTCAATTGTCAAAAATAATTCCCACATCCTTCTTTTAAAAATCCCTTATACACCTCACACTATACCCGTATTTCCTGTTGTCGCCGGAGTTGTCGATGCTGCTTCTTCCAAAGTACATTCCAAATGACCAGGCGAACGAGGCCGACTCCAATACAGTTGCACTCCACCAGTATGCGTTAATGGTAACTGCACTAAAGCTGCCGTCATGGTTGCGGCTGCCTCCCGGGAGTGCAGTGAAACCGCTGCTGTTATCGGCACCTGTATTAGGGCTTTGCCATAATGTGGTTGCTTTCAGTTTGCCTCCTGCAACAATGCTTCCTCCTAAATAGTCTTCGAGTATAACCCATTCAGCATAGGTGGGTACGTGCCACCCTGCCGGGCACAGGTTGCGGCTGTCAGTTATGGTGTAGTGATTATACAATGCCCCATAGATGGCTTTATTGGCAATGTCGTTGTATTCATAGCAATACGCACCGGTAGTCAGGCTGGCCCATTTCTCGTCAGCAGTTATGTTCGGTACTACGCTGCCGTTGCGGTACCGGGTGGTTTTAAGGTTTTCCGCCAGCCATACCTGGGTGCCGATTGTTACCGTATTGTAAACATTGCTGTCGATATCAAAAACTTTATAACTGCCATAGGGAATGGTTCTGAAACTCACCTCATTTCCGTAGCCCGTCCCGACACCATTGGTTGCGTAAGCCCTTAAAAAGTATTGGGTGTTTGGCGTAAGTCCTGCCAGGTTACATGTAAATGCCCAGGTTGTTTCGGTTGAAACAGTTTTGCTGTTGACTATAGTTGGGTAATGGGTTGTGCTGTAGCAAACGCCCCTTTCGGTAATAACTCCATCCCCGTCGTTCGAAATAAAGCCCCCGCTTTTAGCGGAGGTTTGTAAAGCATGGCTCACTTCGGATGTTGATAAAGCGGGTGATGTTTTTCCCTCATTTTTCTTGCACCCATTATTTAGCAATAAAACTAATCCAAGTGCGGTCAAAAGGCAAATCCGGGATCTGTTTATCTTTTTCATTTTAATTCTGAAGTTGTTAAACTTCTGTCTGGTGCAAACAGTGGTCGTATTTCTTCCAATTAATGCTATTATTCCGGGGCTATGACAAATGAAAGCCTGCCAGGTGTTCAGCTGTTATGGAGCACGGATGCTTGAGTGTGCGATTGAATTTCAAATTTACATCATGGCCCCTCTTTGCCATCTAAAAGTTACCGGCAGTTTTTTGGGTTTTTCAAACTCTTTTATATACTTCGTTAAATGGAATTCGCATTCTGTCACCCCACACTCCTTTATCCTCTCTTATACCACAGGAAATTATCATATTGATTTCTGCCCCATAAGGCAATTCCAGGATATTTTTCGTTTTTCTGCTATCAAAACCTTCCATCGGGCATGTGTCGTAACTTTCACTGGCCATTGCCAACATAAATGTTTGTGCCGCCAGTGCGCAGGTTTTATGAACTACCACTCTCACATCGTTTTCCGATACCTGGTAAGTGATTGTTCTGAAAATCCCGATAATGTTCACTATGATCTTCCTGCCAATCCCGAAAATTCCTAAAAAGCGGGAATATAAAAACGGCATTACTTTCCCATAATACAGGTTCCGGCTTTTGATTCTTTTCTGCTGTTTCTCTTTTGGACTGTTTTTCAGAAAATTTTGAGTTTCCAGCTCAAGTACGTTTTTTGCTCTTTTCCTGTGTAAATCCTGCCTTGTTACGAATACCACCATTTGTTGGGCTGTAGTTGCCGCTTTTTGATCTAAACAGGCGACAGAGAGTTTTTTCAGTGTTTCCGGATCGGTGATGTGATAAAACTCCCAGAGTTGCATATTGGAACTGTTGGGAGCTAAAGTTGCCAGTTCAATACAATGTTTAACTTTTTCCGGATCAATCGGAAGATCTTTGTAGTGCCTTACTGAACGCCTGTAATTTATTATTTCTTCGAAAGTCATTTTAAGTTATGGATTACGTGTTTCAATATTACTTTTTATTTGTCCTTGCAGCAATGGATTTCTAATCTGGACTTGTAACCTGAGTATACCATTGTTCACCTGAATGCAGCGGCAACTTGCATATAATAGCCACCGCATTTCTCAACTTTACCCTCATGCTAATTTTTTACATCCCTGAAAACCGTTGTCAGCCATAAAATTTACAGGCAGATTCTTTTGTGCTCTTTACTCTTTTTATTGTCTTAAAATACAATCTTCAAAACACTTATACTTTCTTAGTCGGAGTATTATCCTTTCAGCACGGTAAATATATAGATTTTTGCCATACAAAAGTAGAATGTGCATATCGCATATAATAAGACGAGGCGAAGGGACGAAGGGGCGACCTGGCGACAATCCGAGAGACGAAAGACGAGCAATTGTCAATTATCAACTGTCCATTTTCAACTATCAATCGTAATTCCGACATCTGACATCCGAAATCAAACATTACTTATGTGCGCTTACGGAGACCATAACCCAACACAACCTCCTTGTAGCTGTGTGCCTTGTTTGTGTCTTCTGTGGTATAACTTATTGAATTACACAAACTGCCACGAGAAGGTCAATGAAACCGGTTTGTGCCGTAACGCACCACAAATACCCGCCAGCTAGTGAATTGGCTGCTGCGTTGAAAAACCTGGAGTAGGCAGATGAAATTTATCTTACTTTATATGCTTATTAATTAAATCCATCAGGATCTGTATTTCAATCGGTTTCGACATAAAATCATTACACCCGGCCTGGAGGGCTTTTTCTTTGTCGCCGACCAATGAATAAGCCGATTGTGCAATAATGATCACATCTTTGTTGAACCGGCGGATCTGCCTGGTGGCTTCGCGGCCATCCATTCCGGATATAAGAATATCCATAAGGACTAAATCAATATCAGGATTAGTTCGACAGATTTCAATTGCTTCGGAACCGGTTTTTGCAATTAAGGTTTTTTTGCTAAACTTTTCGACTATAATTGAAAGTAACTTTTCTGATACAGTATCATCTTCAACAATCAATATTTTCAGATTTCTGAGGGGTTTCTGTAAGTTAGACAAGATATCACCGGTTCCGGGCTCTTTTTCGACTGGCTTTGATTTGTGGGGCAAGGTAAAATAGAATGTAGAGCCGGCGATTGTTTTGCTTTCGACCCAAATTTTACCTCCAAGCATTTCGACAAAAGCTTTTGAAATTGACAATCCAAGCCCAGCTCCCTGTCGCGCCATCTTGTCCTCGATATCAGCCTGTACAAAACGCTCAAATATGGCTTCCTGCCTATCGGGCGGAATACCAATGCCAGTGTCTTTCACATAGAATTCAAGAAAATCTCCTTTTAGCGTATACCCAAATTCAATCCCTCCGGTACTGGTGTATTTAATAGCATTTTTAACAAGGTTTGTAAGGATAGAAAAAACTTTTTCTTTATCGGTGTATATAACCGATTCTTTTGCCGGGAGCGCATTTTTATACCTTAAGGTAATACCTTTTAGTTCAACCTCAGATTTGAAAAATGAATAAATATGTTCGATTTGCTCATTTATATTCGATGCTGACATCCGGATACTCATCAACCCCGATTCGATTTTTGAAATATCAACAATATCGTTAATGATATTAAGCATACGGGTACCACTTTTCTCGATGATTTTAATGTATTTCTGTTGAGTCGCACCATTTAGCCCTGGTTCTTTTAATAATCCGGCAAATCCCAGAATGCCGTTCATGGGAGTGCGGATCTCGTGGCTCATATTTGCAAGGAAAGCTGATTTTAAATTGTCGCTTTCTTCAGCTTTTTCTTTGGCTTTTCGTAATTCTAGTTCTGAATGCTTGCGTTCGGTAATATCGCGGATAACAACGAGTGTTCCTATCAATGAACCCTGTTGGAATTTCGATACGTTCACTTCAGCGATAAAAACTGAACCGTCCTTTCGTTTTAATGAAAATTCAAGACCCGGTTTTCCAGCTCTGCCTTTTATTGTCTGGCGGAACAATTCTAATGCCGTAGGAATCTCAGGTTCATTAATAAATTCAGTGAAAATCATGCCACACATTTCGTCAGGATCGAATTGAAGAAGTGTTCTGGAAGCTGATGAAGCATAAATAATGATTCCCTTATCATCAGTAATAGAAATCAGATCGCCGGTTTGCTCTGTAATTGATCTGAATTTTTCTTCGCTTTCAATCAGTAACTTTTCATTCAGCTTGCGTTCGGTGATGTCCTGGACGATAAGGGCAAGGTAATCAACCTTACCATCAGACCGATGAATGCAACGGGCAGCAATGTGGCTGTATAGTATATTGCCGTCGCGCCGGATGAAGCGTTTATCCATAGCGTATTCATCTGTCACACCCGCCAGCACCAGTTCCAACAGACGGATGTTTTCAGCCAGATCGTCGGGATGTGTTAACTCCGCCCATGTCATGCAGGTTAATTCTTCATTCGTGTAACCCAACATGTCAGAGAGTTTCTGGTTTACTTCGAGGAATTGCTTTTCAGGAGAGGTGATTGCCATACCAACCAGTGGCAAATCCCAGAAACGGCGCAGGCGCAATTCAGCCTGCTTGCGTTCGGTGACATCAATATGCTGAATAATAACATTGGTTACTTTGCCTTTCGGATCACTTATCGGTGAAATACTCACATCCAGAACTACTCTCGTGGACTTGCCAAGTTCGAGACCGTTTATGGCGGCGGTATCATATGAGATAACAAAGCGGGCCGGGATGCCTTTCTCAAAAACATCCCTTACCAATGGCATGAAGCCTTGTTCTTCAATGATGTTATCCTTAAAAATGTTATACTTTCCTACAACTTCTTCATCCTGCAGGTGGAGAATATTTCGGCAGGCTTGATTTATCCTTATAAGGGTTCCGTGTTCATCTGAAATCCAGAGGGATGCGGGGCTTTTTTCAATAATGCTGTTCATGAAATTCCGGGTATGGCGCAATGCGTCTTCCGTATTCTTTCTTTCGGTGATGTCGCTTACACTTCCGATCAGTGATACTGCAAGTCCATCCGCATTATGCATTACAACAAATTTGTCAAGAAGCCAGCGATACGAGCCATCATGTCTGTGAATGAAACGGTACTCAACTTTGTTCTCTTTCCGCGCAGGCTGCTTTAACGCCCCGCTAATTACACTGTTTAACTCATTTAGGTCATCGGGATGGATTAACCCTAAAACCGTTTCAAGAGGCATGATATTCATCTCTTCCTGCGAATAACCGGCAATCTGCTCAAAAACAGGACTAAGATAATCGTATGTGTTTGTTAACAGGTTACGTTTATAGGATGCATCCAATGAATTATCCAGAACTTCGCGGAAACGCGTTTCATTTTCTTTTACTATTTCTGCTGCTTTTTTGCTTTCGGTGATATCCTGATGGAAAGCCAGGAAAAACTGCTGTCCGCCAACAGTAATTAAACTTACGTTATTACTAAAAGTCAGGATATGCCCTTTTTTGTGGTAATGTTCTACATTAAAGCGAACGACTTCGCCGGCATACAATTTTTGTATTACTTCATTATATACTGCAAATGTATTCTCCTTTAGTACATCCAGTTCCGCAATGTCCATGCTCTTAAGTTCATCCACGGTGTATCCGTGCATCTGAGCAAAGGACTGGTTTAAATCGGCTATTTTCCCATCAGGAGTCAATAGCAACAGGCCCTCATTTGCCAGGTCGAAGAGTCGACGATAGAAGTGTTCATTTTGATATACCCCTTCGAGCGACTGTTCGTTTTCGCTAGTATTCCTCTCTTTTTCCCCAAGACAAGAATTGTATTTTTGCTGTAATTCGTTTAACTCAGTAATGAGCTCTTCCCTGGTTTTATCCTTATTCATTGCATCATTGATTGCGAAATTTTTACCTTTTATATTCGATTCAGGCACCTTTCTTCCAGATATTTCCGATTAGATACAGGAAGGCAATTTTCAAAAAGCTATTAATCGGTAAATATATATAAAACTGAATAATTGGC
>CAISRK010000017.1 GCA_903887815.1 uncultured Bacteroidales bacterium
CCTCCCCATATTTGTCGTTCATGCTCATCATCCCTTTTATTGAAACGGCTCCCACGGTAGAGAGTGATTCCTGCGGATTACTCAGTATTTCAGCAATTTTATCCTGTGCCTCCATGGGTGGTGAACTAGTCTGAGGACCTGATGACATTATGGCTGCCACGGCTCCTGTTGGTTGTCCGTTGCCATTGGTTGCCCGAAGCCAGGCTTCCGCATTGCAATACTTTTCGACAAAATTTCCTGCTTCACAGGCGACAGCCCATACGATAGGGCACCTGCCGTTGTTTTCCAACCCGGAAGCCGCTGAATTTGTTAACATGCCCGTAGCCAGGCGATCTGGCGATCCATGTCCTGTGTAAAAAACGATTCCGGTACCTTCGTTTATTCTATCAGTTATATCGGTTGTAACCGGATCTCCTGGAGCATCTGACTCGCCCTGAGAGCCATCAAGAAACTCATACGTTGTTTTTGGCGTAACTGATTTTATCGTTTTAAGCAGGTTTCGAATATGCTGGAAATCGGATTCTCCATCATCGCCGGGACTAAGAGTTGATCCAATACCGGTTACTTTGGTTATCCACGAAGCATCGGAGCCTGGAGCGGTTTCATATTGCAAGGTGCGTTCAACCTGGATTTCAACATCCTTTACATTCTCAGCAGAAATACGGCCTACAAGAATATCAGGGTAATGGTCGTTCCCCGACAGGTATGAATAATAATTGTCGCTTGCTCCATCATGAAACATATACGGCGGAATATATCTGGAATCACCTACCAGTAAAAGGTAAGCCAAGTTCGGATGGCTGCCGTAATATTCTTTTATAAAGTCGTATACTTGCTGGCAATCGGTAAACTGTTCAGAATTAATTATTTCGGTCTGTATCCCGGTTTGTATCCTCCATTCTGCCAAAGGCAGGATAGCATCCCTGAATTTTTCGGGACAAATAATAAGCATGCTTCCTTTCCCGGCTGGCAGAGTACCTGCTTTGAGGGCTGTTGTTCCGATTGCTGTTGCTCCTGTATTTATTCCCTCTATAGGGCTGATATTTAAATCGATAGCGTTCAATGGATTGATTCCGGAACCTAGGCTGTAAACCAGTTCTACCGATAAGTGATGATAAAATCTCAGTGTCCGGGTAACAGGATTGTATTGCAGGGGATAAACGTGGTACGACTGGGCACGGGTATTGCGGACAATAAATGGTTGATCAGCATCGACCAGTTTCCCGGGATAAAATGCGTCTGATGTATACGATGCTCCTTTTTGGAGGGTATTTCTGCCCTGGTTACGGAAAATGTTTCCTTCGGATGGGATTACATCAATATCAGTGTAATCCGTATGACTTTCCGAAATAATGCTTGCTTCTACATTCCCATCAGCAGGAATCTGAAGCGTGAAGCTATACCTTTCTAAATCGGGGCTCCCGGCCTCAAGGACAGGTTGACCGCCGGGGAGTTGTAAAATCCGGGAGTTCCTACCCAGATATGACTTCTCAAGAAAAGAAAATCCCGGAATATCAATTATCACCTGTGTCAGGGAATTAATGTTTCCGGTAGTTTTTATGCTGGTTTGCGCTGGTGACTGGGAAGAAATACCGATCCATTGTTGCCCGCTGGCATTCGTTATACCCAGAATAAAGCACGACAAAATACCCAGTATTACCTGCAGGTGTTTGGGTATCAGATTCACATAGTCTCCACCCGGCATCGAATATTTTGTATGTTTTAGCACCTTGTAAAAGTATATCCCCTTTTTAGAAACGGTTGTAAGACTAAGGATTTCTAATTGTAAGAATCGGTCTATTTTTTTGTAAGAAAAGTCTTACATGCTTTTTTATGGTTTTGATTATTGGTAAAAGCTATCAAAACCCTTTGTTGGTGATTTTACATTCGCTATAAAGGGAGAGCTGATTTTTTTCTGTTTTAAGCGTTCATGC
>CAISRK010000018.1 GCA_903887815.1 uncultured Bacteroidales bacterium
CGGGTTGAGGAAAAACCTGTGCAAATTCTTTCTGTGCGACTGCAATTATTTTACCTGTTTTATCAATTAATACGGAGCGGCTACTGGTTGTTCCCTGGTCGAGAGATAAAATATATTTTGACATATTTATAGGCGTTGCTTCTCACAATAAAATTCGGGTAAAGTGTCTGGCTAACTTCTAAAGTAGTTAATCTTCAAACTCAATCTTTTAACCTTAGGTCCATCCAGTCAATCATCGTCCTGAAGACTTCGTCCTGTGCAGGTTCATTGTGCAACTCATGATTAGCACCTTCGTAAAGCACCAATGTGCATTTTCCCGGCAGCTGTTCAGCAACTTCAATACTTCCTGTAGCAAATGCAATGGCATCAGCTTTGCCATGCAATAATAAAAGCGGTAGCGACATCTCAGCAGCATGCTTTAAAACCCATTTGGAGGCTGATAATATTATTTTTCCACAACCTAATGTAACTTTATCATGAACAAAAAGATCATCTTTATAGTCCTGTACCACCTGGATATTACGTGATATCGCATTTACATCCAGGCCGCTCGAAATAGCAACCCTGGGTATGATTGAGCCAAAAATCCGGGCTGCATAAATTTTCAGTGGTTGATTTTCAATAACGGTTCTCAACCCTGAACTGGTTGCAATAATCCCTTTCAGATTTGATTTTCGTGTTAATCCGTAATAGAGTACCAGGATTCCTCCCAGACTGTGCCCGTATAAAATTACCGGCAATCCGGGATAACGCTTGTTTGCATTTTCGATCAGAAGGTCAATATCGAGCATAACCGCTTCGATGGATGGCATATGCCCACGTAGTCCGCCTGAACGCCCGTGACCGCGATGATCGAAACCGAAAAGCACAAAACTGACTTTAACAAAAGCATCTGCTACATGTGCGTAACGTGCAGAGTGCTCGCCTATTCCATGTACAAGGCAAACAACTGCTTTTGGTTTACCCGTTTCAGGCTCCCAGCCCTGGGCATAAAGATCAACCCCGTCAGGTGATTTCCAGGTATCCGTAAAATGTACCATAAGCATTTAATTTTCAATTGATTATGCTGATTGCTGGTTTGAACCTGCTTATGCAATTTGCTCCTGAAAACTCTGAACTAAAGTATGTCCATGATTTATCAAGTCAGGTCACTGTAAATATATTAATAATAGCAATAGATATAATGCATGAAAATCGTCCGGACAGTTTCTGTTTAAAAGAGGGTTTGTTTTTCTAGAGCAAAATATATTCAGAGTCTTCCGGCAAGAACTGGACCCGAAAATCCTAAAGGCTTGCTTACGCTGTGACCTGCTACTCCAATACTATAAATACATGCCGATATAAAGGACTTTACGCATCCAATAACCTGGAAATCTCCAGCTTTTTCATCGGCATAAAGGCCTGCATTACTTTGCCTGCTTTTTCGGGATTACTCATTAATTCACCCAAAATTGCTGGTACTACCTGCCACGAAAGCCCGTACTTATCGTTAATCCATCCACATTGACCTTCGCTGCCACCTTCGGAAAATTTATCCCAATAGTAGTCAATTTCGTCCTGAGTATCGCACAAAACCTGGAATGAGAGGGCCTCGTTGAAGTTAAAATTATGCTCCATCGAATTGCCCATGATCATAAAAGTTTGATTCTGCAGGCTGAACTGAGCGTGACGCACTGTTCCTTCCGTTTCACCTTCGCCGGCCTTGTATCGCAGAATTCCTTTAATTTCGGAGCCTTCGAACACCGAAGTATAAAAATGAACGGCTTCTTCGGCCAGGGCGTGCTGCCTGCCCTTAAACATAAGTGCAGGGCTTATCTGTTGCCCGGTATTTTCGGGTTTATCAAGCGAAATTTGCCACGAAACGCCAAATTGGTCGCTGAGCCAGCCGTATTTGGAGCTCCATTCATAGCAGTCGAGGGGCATCATGATACTTCCATCCTTTAGCAGGTTTTCCCAGAGGAAATCAACTTCGGTTTCGGTTTCGCAAACCACATAAAAGGAAACGGAAGGATTGAAACTAAAAAGCGGACCACCGTTCAGGGCAGTAAAATCCTGTCCATTCAGGCTGAAAGCCATTGTAAGTACCGTACCTTCCGGCTGACCGTGTATTTCAAATCCTTCTTTGCCAAAGTGGCTTACAGCGTTAACAGTTGAGCTGGTGAAGAGTGAAATATATAGTTTCACTGCTTCTTCGGCCTGGTTGCTAAACCACAGGCATGGAATTATAGGATGTTTCATTGCAGCGATTCGGTATATTTTTTAAAATTGTTAAGGATGCACTGCCAGCCAAATTCCTGGCGTTCGATGGTGTTGGTATTTTCTGCTTCAAAAGCTTCTGTAACCTGGGTACCTGCAGCCGAACGGGCAAAGGTAACAGTAACTTTCCTGTCATCATCAAGAGTGTACTCAATAAACTCATTCAAACGGACCGTATTGTATACACCGCCGAAGTCGAAGCCGAAACTTCCATCCTTTGCTTCCATACGTGATTCAAACCTGCCTCCGGGACGCAGGTCATTTTTGGCACGTGTTGTATGCCAGTCGTCGGAAGCATGGTTCCATTTTACGATTGCCCGCGGATCGGTCCAGTTCTTCCAGACCGTTTCGATGTCAACATATATTTCGGCCCGGATAGTGATGATTGCCTTGTTGTTCATACCCTTAACGAATTTTTGTACTTGTATTTATCGTTGTTCAAAGTTAAACATCCATCGAATTCCGAACCTGTCAGTGCATGCTCCATAGTAAGAACCCCAAAACATATCCTGCAATTCAGTTTCAACCGAACCTCCTGCAGACAATGCCTTAAACAGACGATCTGTTTCCACTTTCGAATCAGGTTCAAGACTTATATACATATTGTTCCCAGGGTTCACGCTGAATCCCATCGATTCAGGCGCATCGGTGCCCATTAGAAGGTGTCCACCCAGAATGGGTAATTCCACATGCATCACAAGGTCCTGATCTTCTTCAGCCAATGGCGGCATTCCATCGGCTGCAGGGATATCGCTGAATCGGGCAACCCCTCCCCGGCTGAACTCACCACCAAAAACGGATTTATAAAAAACAAATGCCTCCTCGGTATTCCTGGGGAAATTTAAATATGTGCTCACGCGCGCCATACTTGCACTTTTTAATGTTAATATTTTGTTTTACTGTACCTTACCAATAGGAATCCTGTTTAAAATTCAGGCATAAGAGTTGGAATCCAGATTTCGGTGATAAAAACAAAGATGGATTTGCAAATGTTCATCCTCTCGGAGTAAAATTTTCAGATAAATTTTTGCGCTCATTCAGGAAATATAATTGCAATAACAATACAGCAATTTAACTCCAGGAGGCCAGATGGTGGAATCCTTTTATTTACCTTTGTGCCTTTCCAAAAGGCTACTAAACAATTTTTATGGAATTCGAAGCAACATCCTACTTACTGCAATCGCTTGTAAGCGGCGAAATTTTTACCGACACCGGATGGCTTCTCGATGCTCCCGGGCAAACCAGGCCCGGGCTTATCAGGGCCGTATACGAGCATAAGCAGCTCAACCCTAAATCAGATGAATATGGTATTTACCGTTTTGCCGACTGGCTGCCTGTAAGCCGAATGCTCAAAGGGTCCTCGGCACCGGTAACCTACAAGAGTTCTGGCCTGGCTTCGCATCTAGGATTAATTAACCTGTATATAACATTCAGCGGTTACTGGCCTGAAAAAGGCGCCCTGATGACGACCTGTTCATTCAAAGAAACGGAAGCCTATTCCGTATGCGGGCGCTTGGATCCGGCACAGAGCGAAGTACTCGTTGTAGCTTCGGCAGGCAATACGGCACGGGCTTTCGCCAAAGTTTGCTCCGAAAACAATATCCCGCTCCTGCTTTGTGTTCCCGAGGACAACCTCGATGCATTGTGGTTCGAAGAACCGCTCACCGATTGTGTAAAACTGATTGCCTCACAAACCGGTAGTGATTATTTTGATGCTATTCACCTGTCGAATCTTGCAGTTCAATGTGAAGGCTTTGTAGCCGAAGGCGGAGCTAAAAATGTGGCACGCCGCGACGGGATGGGAACTACCATGCTATCGGCAACAACGCATATCGGCTTAATTCCTGATGTTTACTTCCAGGCTGTAGGGAGCGGCACCGGTGCAATTGCAGCATGGGAGGCCAACCTGCGATTAATTTCCGATGGACGGTTTGGCAGCAGGATCATGAAACTGGTGGTTTCGCAGAACAGCCCTTTTGTACCTATTATGAATGCCTGGAATGCCCGCTCACGCGAAATGCTTCCTTTCGACGACGAAACCGCCCGCCATGAAGTTGAAATTATTGATGCAAAGGTTCTCTCGAATCGCAAGCCGCCTTACTCTCCTGTTGGCGGGCTTTTTGATGCCCTGACTGAAACCGGCGGCGAAGTGCTGGCTGTGAGCAACGATGAAGCCCGCAAGGCAGCTCAGTTGTTCCTCGAACTGGAAGGCAACGATATTCACCCGGCAGCAGCCGTAGCGGTCGCTTCGCTTATGCAGGCAGTTTCGGATAAGAAAGTTGATCCTGAAGCCGTTGTAATGCTGAACATTACAGGCGGTGGTGAAGAACGGATGAAAGCCGGAAAAGACCTTTTCTACCTGAAACCTCATGCTGTTTTTGATCTGAATCCTTCAGTTGAGGAAGTCGGCACGATACTAAATAATATTTTCAAATAAATGAACAGCGAAATTGTTGGCATGATTGCCGGGGCACTGTCGTGTACCACTTTCCTACCGCAGGTCATAAAAACGTGGAAATCGAAATCCACCAAGGATGTTTCGCTCAACATGTTCCTGATAGCTTCAATCGGGACAACACTTTGGCTGGTATACGGAATACTTATACACAGTATTTCGATTATCGGGACCAACATAGTTGTGTTGATTTTCTCGCTTACCATGTTGCTGTTGTTTTTCAAAAACAAGGATCAGCACAAGCAGAAAACAGAAGAATAGTTTCTTTCAATCGAGCAAACTACGATCACAAAAAATGTGGCGAAGTTGAAAAATTGCCGAAATACCCAGCCGATAATTGCAGCGGGATATGCAGTTTGAACTTTTAGAGAACTAAAGTGTTTTGACTATATATTTTAACACTCAGGCACAAGCCTGGGACAAATAATACCGAAAAATGAAATCTTCACTTATCTTGTTTATCCTGTTGCCTCTCACGACAATCACAATGCTAACTTCGATGCAGCCTATGAATAGTATGCCAAAGCTTTACGAAGAAGTAGTAACCTACACTTTGGATGGAATCAAGTATAAAGGATTTGTTACGTATGATGAAGGTAAAAAAGGCAAACGCCCTGCCATACTGGTTATACCCGAATGGTGGGGACTTAACGATTATGCCCGCACCCGGGCCAGGCAACTCGCCGTACTGGGTTATATAGCCATGGCAGTGGATATGTATGGCGAAGGCAAAACTGCTGCAAATCCACTGGAAGCCCAGGAATTCACAAAGCCTTTTTACAATAACCCTCAACTAGCCAAAATACGGGTGGATGCCGCAATGAAGCAATTTAAAACCAACCCGGTAGCCGATACAACGCGCATGGGAGCCATAGGCTATTGTTTCGGAGGGAATGTGGTTTTGAATGCAGCCCGCCTGGGTGCCGACCTGAAAGGAGTGGTTTGTTTTCACGGAGGGCTTGGTGGCGCTCTGGCTGATCAAAAACTGCTGAAAGCTAAAATACTGGTATGTAATGGCGGCGCCGATAAATTTGTTTCGGAACAAAGCATTTCTGACTTTAAGCATGCAATGGATTCAATCGGGGCCGACTATACTTTTAAATCGTATGCCAATGCTACCCACGCATACACTAATCCCGAATCTACCAAAACCGGGAAGCAGTTCAATATGCCTATCGAATATAACGAGGCTGCAGATAAAGCTTCGTGGAATGATATGATGGTATTTTTTGAAGGAGTCTTCAAGAAGTAAGCTAAAGGTGTCGGCGCACTCGCAGAGTACC
>CAISRK010000019.1 GCA_903887815.1 uncultured Bacteroidales bacterium
AAAGGCTGCAGTTACAAATTGTATGGCATTAGCAATAAAATAAGCCCCGATACAAATGAGGGTCCACATTACTATTGTAATCATCAATGCACGCAGGTTGCCCAGTTTTTCCGAAATCCTCGAAAACATCCAGGCACCTAGCATTCCAACCAGTTGTATTACCAGTATAGTTGGTATTAAAACATCTTCTTTTAGCCCCATTTCTTTTTCGCCGTAGGTTGCTGCCATAAACATGGTAGTAAGTACACCCATCATGAGAAAGAAAAAGCCGGTAAGAAACATAGTAAGTTTGTACGATTTACGTACCTGGTTGAAAACCTGGCGTAATTCGCGGTAGCCATTGGTTAGAACTGAGTCCTTTTTTATCCTTTTTCGGAACGTATATTTTGGCAAACGGCTAAATGTAATCTGTGAAAAGGCGATCCACCAGATAAAAACACTCAGGAACGATATACGGGCAGGCAATGAACTATCAGCTGCTATTCCGAAAAGTCCTGGTTTCATGATCATAAGCAGGTTAAAAAGCAGCAGCACAACCCCGCCCAGGTAACCCATCGAATAGCCCCGGGCACTTATACGGTCCTGATCCTCAGGTTTGGCAATTACAGGCAGAAATGAATTGTAAAATACGATGCTTCCTCCATAACCTATTGTTCCTAAGGCAAATGCAATTACGCCAAGTTCAACATGTTCCCGGTCGAAGAAAAACAATGCCCCGCAAGCCGTGGCCCCGATAAGGGTAAATGCCCGCATGAACCCTTTGCGGCGACCGGTATAATCGGCCATTGACGAAAACAACGGCGACCCTATAGCCACCAGCAGGTATGCAGCTGCAATAGCCCATGAATATAACACCGTATTAATTACAGGAGCACCAAAAAAGGAGACCGTAAAATTATCACCTGTGCGGGTAACCGTATTATAATAAATAGGGAAAATAGCTGACGCAATGGTGAGCTGGTATACGGAGTTTGCCCAATCGTACATCACCCAGCCGTGAACTATACGCTTATCTCCTTTGACAATTGCCTGAACATCCTTACGGTTTATCATGATAGCTTCCTTTTTAGTGACTGCTAATATATGAAATCATTTGAATATTCTATATCCTTGTCTGCGAAATTGGAATGAACATGGCAGGGAATTCGGGATATCCTTTCCCCGAATTGTGCTTGGCGGATTAAGCTATTTCCTCCAGAAAGAAAGTAAATAGTAAAAGATTCTACCTGATAATTGAAAGTTTCCCTGCTTTATACGAATTGCCCTGCGAAATGCGGTAGAAATAGATGCCTGCCGGGAGTTTTTCTCCGTTCAGGTTGTTTCCGTTCCAGAAAACCGATTTCGATCCGCCCTGAAGGTCCTTCTTAAGGGGAACAGCAACAAGTTCACCAGTCATAGAGAAGACCTCGATGCTAACCAAAGAATTCTTTTTGTTTTCGAACATGAAAGTCACACTGCCGGATGTGGGGTTTGGGTAAGTAATTACATTACTGATATCTTGTGCGGGTTTATTTCCTGTTAGAAATAAAGGGTTAATACACAACAAAATATTGTAACTTATACCTTCTGCAATAATCCGGAGCGAGTCGCACAACATGGAGGTTGTGCCTGGTAAGGGAAGAATGGGTTTCACCTTGAGTTCAACTGTATTTCCCGGTTGCAGGGTATAAGGCAGGGTGAGGGTAAATGGATCGATATGCCAGGCAAACGGGCTCACGCCTTCGTTTTCAACCTGGCTGATCCCGATCCCGAGGGTAGAATAATTAGCCAGCACTGCTGTTTTCCCGTTTATTATTTCATCGGCAGTATTATAAATAAGCGTATCAGGTGAAACAACCATTTTTGTGTTTTCGCTTATTCTGACAACGAAAGTATGAGGGTCGGGTGCACCGATATAAGGGTGATTGGAACTGCGGTTTGAGGCATCCTCGGCATGAATGTAGTAAGCAATGGATGAACCTTCCATCTGGCCAGGTATGCAGGCTGTCCAGCGGTCACCGGTTGTGTGCGTCATGGTAACGGTGTCCCAGGTGCCTGCATTAACTTTATAAATAGTCCACACCGAGTCGGGATAAATTAGCTGGTTGCTGAAAGCGGTTATATCGGCATTAACCTCGAAACAGGTTTGTGAATCAATGGTATCGTGCAGTGGTGTGTGCGAAATCATAAGCATGCCGAGATCGGCCATTTCGTGGGTGCGGCAGTGAAGCGCATCAGTCGATACCCATGCAGCTGTTCCGGTGAGTCCCAGGAATCCAAATACCCTATAACCCGGCATGGCTTGCTGGTAGGCGAGTAAAGCGGCTGCATCGTTCGAAGTCCCCATTATGGGCACACATACTTTGTCTTTTAAAATGAACGAATTACTGTAAGGCTCGTCGTTAGGCGTATTCACCCTGTAAACCTTATAGTGTGTTCCGTAGGAGGAAGGCTGGCTGGCAAAAAAAGCTGCCGTGGCTTCAATTTCGGCATACTGGGGATGAGTTGAAGGTACTTTGCGGATAAGTATTTTATCGGGCGCAAGGAATTTTCCCCAGCAATCGATATGATCGATATAGGTTCCGTTCGGATCCTGTTCGACCATGTAATTGTCGATACCCAGGTAATCATGAATTTTTTGTGCAACCTGAGGGTGAGTTTGAGTTGGATTTTCGTCCCACACAAGCGTTGTTGACGACGCCTGGCTGATCCCGTTTGTCATATAATTTCCGCCAGTGTGTATCACATTCATGCCGAACCAG
>CAISRK010000020.1 GCA_903887815.1 uncultured Bacteroidales bacterium
CATTGTCCTTTATATAGGCCCTGATCTTCAAACTTTAAATTGGCCCCGATCGGAGTCACAATCTGGGTCCAGAAATTTATAAGGTTTGTATTGTTTACACTGTTCCCCTGCGTAATGCTTATGCCGTGAGGATCGTGGCAGGCATTGCAGGGGGTTTTTTCATCCACGATATGTTTCTTATGTTCTTTAAAAGAAGTATTTGCCAGGATTGTTGTACGGTTATGACATCCATAACATAATGCGTAGGCAGCTGCTGATTCAGATGTATTATCAGCGGTAGAATATTGCCTTTTAAGAATATGGGGATAAATTGAGCCGTGAGGCCCTGCCGGTGACCCTGAACCATCACTTGAATGACAATCGGTGCAGTACATCCTGCTCGAAGTGGTCCAGGGAGCAATCAGGCTTGGGACATTAGGATTTTCTCCTGATGCGGCTACCGAATGATACGAAGGGTTGCCGGGTGCAAACTGGAGGCGTGTGTTGTTCTGAACTATTGCCCTTGTTGTGGCAGCCTGAGGGGATCCGGCACTGCCAGCGTGACACCGATAACAGATTTCGTAGGAATTTGTTGCCGGATCAACAGCGGCACCGCTTTGATTAATTCCACGGACACCAGCCTCAAAACCATTAACCGCCGGGGCTGAAGCAGCCTGGTTTTTTGCAGCATGCGGATTATGGCAATCAACGCATTCCACATGCATATTAGTAACCTGTGCCGGTTCGTTGGCATCGTGCACATTTATATAACTGGCGATATTATGCCTGTATGTTTTGGCAAACTGCGCCGATATGTTCTTTGATGCCGCATTCCCGTTATGACAATCGAGGCAGTTGCTTTCTTCGGCCTGGTACTTTAACAGCATGGTATTGCTCCCGCCATTATGGGGATTGTGGCAGCTTTCACATGCATTCTGAGCCACTGTTGTCATTTCAGGTTGAGTATAGGGCCATGGATCAGGAGCTATACCATTCCAGGTTTTGGTCGACGTGTTATGGCTGCTTTCATTCCAATAGGTACGTTGATGACAACTGTTACACAGGTTCGAATTTTGCGAACTTGCTACCAGGAAATCGGAATATATATTTTTATGAGGATCGTGGCACGAAGTGCATTGCATCTTTCCGCTACTGAGTGTTACCGGCGGAGTGATTGCCGACGGATCTTTCAACTGCCCGTCGGCTGAAACAAGAGACGAATTGTATAAGAACGATACCGGATGGTCGTTCCTCAGATTTTTGGTCAGATTATTTACTCCTGCCGGCATAAATGTTCCGGTCGACATACTGATTGCTGTCGGGCGGCTTAACACACTTCCTAAGGCCACGGTTCCGTCGTGACAGGAAAGACAAAGTATAGATGAGCCGTCGGGTTGGCCAGGCAATGCCTGCAGCGTCGAACTAGTATAAAGAATATATGTTAAACCAGGATCACTGCGGTTCCACAATGGGGACATAGGTTTCTTGTTATGAGGAGTATGGCAGAAAAGACAGATTTCTGTTTCTCCTAAAGTCTTCACAGTTCCGGGTCCGCTAGCCGAAAGGTTATGTTTCGTAGTAACAATTGACTGCGAGTTTATCACAGCCGGAAGCCATAAAAAAATTAACAGTATCGGAATAATGAATTTTTTCATTTGCCAGGAGAGTGAGTTAATTTAAAAATTTGCACCCTCGAATTATACGTATCAGCCACATAAATATAATCCTCAGCATCGATAAATATTCCTGACGGTATCCAGAATTCCCCATTACCATGTCCCTGGTTACCAAATTTATACAGAAAATTCCCTTTTATGTCGAAAACCTGAACAACATTAAATAAAGCATCAACGACATAAATATTGCCAAACGAATCCGTAGCCACGCCTTTGGGCCTGGCAATAAAACCACTTGCATCACCGGCTTCACCAAATACTGAAATTACCTCCCCATCGGGATTCAGCACCTGTATCCTGAAGTTCATTGCATCGGTAATATAAACGATGCCTTTTGCATCGATCCAGATATGTGTAGGATAATTAAACTCACCGGTAGCACTTCCGCGATGGCCTATTCGCTTTATCCGTTTCCCGTTTTCATCCAGAACCGAAATACAGTGCGATTTGGTTTCAACAACCCAGAATTCCTTTTTTAATGCTGAATATGCAATTCCTGTTGGCTGTTCCAGGGTTAATGAATCATTCAGGTATTGCAATTTCTTGCTTTCGGGCGAAATCCGGTATATTTTCTGTGCATGCGAATCGGTAAATAATCTGCTATCGCCCGGGCCCTGGCAGATACCAACCAGCGACGACAAATCCAGATTCGGCTTGAGAAGGGGGTGGGTGATATCACCCACC
>CAISRK010000021.1 GCA_903887815.1 uncultured Bacteroidales bacterium
GCTACATCACGTCCGTAAGGTGAAGTACTTGATTTCATACCGGGCAGCGTAGTGGGGGCCATTTGTCCGCCGGTCATACCATAAATACCGTTGTTGATAAATATGATAGTCATATTTTCGCCACGGTTGCATGCATGAATGGTTTCGGCGGTACCGATCGCTGCGAGGTCGCCATCGCCCTGGTATGTGAAAACGAACTTCTCGGGGAACAATCTTTTTATTGCAGTTGCAACGGCCGGTGCACGACCGTGAGCTGCCTGCTGCATATCGATATTCATAAATTCATATGCCAGTACCGAACAACCAACAGGAGCCACACCGATAGTTTCGGACTGTATCCCCATTTCTTCGATAACTTCCATTATTACCCGGTGAGCGGTACCATGTCCGCAACCGGGGCAATAGCTGAGTGCCTTTTCGGTAAGATGATCGGTACGTTTGTAAACCAGGTTTTCCGGTTGCAGTATTTCTGCATTTGTTTTAAATTCTGCCATATCCTATCCTCCTATGATTTGTTTCTTCAATGCGTCAACTATTTCTGAAGGGGAGTGAACGATTCCGCCAAAACGTCCGAAATGCTCAACCTTTACTTTACCTTCGACCGCCAGCTGAACATCTTCAATCATTTGACCGGCACTCATTTCGACACATAAGATGCCTTTTACTTTTGATGTCATATCCTTTACAGCCTGTTTCGGGAACGGGAATAAAGTTATCGGCCTCATCAAACCAACTTTAATTCCTTCGGCTCTGGCTATCTCTATTGCTTTCTGGCAGATACGTGCGCTGGTGCCGTAGGCAACAAACGCGTATTCAGCATCTTCGCAATTGATTTTTTCGTAGCGGACTTCATTTTTCTCTATTTCCCTGTATTTTTCCTGCAGTTTCTGGTTATGCTGCTCCATTTTGATGGATTCCAGGTCGAGGGAAGTAATAATATTGCGTTCACGATCAGGAGTTTTACCAACCGTTGCCCATGGGGTGTTCGTTATTATTTCGTCCATGGTGAGACGTGGTTTCTGCTCATCAAGTTCTACTTTTTCCATCATCTGGCCGATGGCTCCGTCGGAGAGTACAAGTACCGGGTTACGGTATTTGAATGCCAGTTCGAATCCAAGACCGGCAAAGTCAGCCATTTCCTGGACGGATGAAGGTGCAAGAACTATCATCCTGTAGTCGCCGTGTCCACCGCCTTTGGTACTCTGGAAATAATCGCTTTGTGAAGGCTGAATGGTTCCCAAGCCGGGACCACCACGTACAACATTCAGAATTAAACAGGGAAGTTCCGAACCAGCTATATAGGAGATCCCTTCCTGTTTAAGGCTTATACCGGGGCTCGACGATGAAGTGAGAACGCGCTTTCCGCAGCCTGCACCACCGTAAACCATATTAATAGCAGCTATTTCGCTTTCAGCCTGCAAGGTAATCATACCTGTACGTTCATGGGTTTTCTGGGCCATAAGGTACTCCATAACTTCCGACTGAGGGGTGATTGGGTATCCGAAATACCCATCAGCTCCAGCACGGATAGCGGCTTCGGCAAAAGCCTCATTTCCTTTCATTAACCGTAATTCTTTCATCCTTACGTTTGTTTTAAGCTTTAGTCATTAAATTTCTTACGGTAAACAGTAATTGCGCCATCAGGGCACACTACGGCACAATTGGTGCAACCGGTGCACAAATCATTAACCGGCATTGCAAAATGATAGCCTTTTCTGTTTACTTGTTTTGCCATAGCAATGACCTCTTCAGGGCAAGCAGGCATGCATACTTCGCATCCTTTGCACCTTTCGACATCCACTACGATTTCACCTCTGTTCTTTGCCATAATGAGTAAGAGTTTCACTGAATTGTGCGGCGAAGGTATATATTTATTGCAATTCAGACGACTTTTTTATAAGGGAATCGTATCACAGAGTTATAATTTAAAATGAGTTTAAATTGCAGGTATTTTTCTTGACTACGATTGTTGTTTTTACGATTTCCTGACAGAAAAATACTGGAAATACCATTACCTGCTTCCCATGAGAATTTAGATTGTAAATCGGCAGAAAGTATAGCCGGAACGCACATCGTGTTAACATTATAACTGCTGCTGAAGGCAACATATCTTAAATCCAAAGAATCTGATAAACCAGGTAAACCATAATTGCCAGACGGTCATTTAGTAATCATCTCTCTTCCTAAGCAGTTTTTTGTCAGTGAAAACTATTTTTGGGAATATCCTGTCGCAGGTGAGCGATCCAATTTCAGACATCGATTTTTTAAACTACAGTATGCTTATTTGCTCTGTCCACTGGGATAGCATCCCTTAGGCACGAAGAAGAGAAAGTTGTAATTTTTGGAATTAAGGTATTCCTTGCCGTTTTCATTGATCCCGATTTTTGCCTCCCATCCCAATTTCGCCCAATTATTCATAAAGTCAGAAAGATTCTTTGACAGTTTATCCAGGTAATTGTTATCCTTGGCAAAGAGGCTGGTCATGCTCATTTCGTCCTTATGAAAGGGCAGGCAGTAATAAAACAGCGAAGGATGGTTGTTGCTGTTGGTTTTTACCATATTCGGATAATTCTTCTTGTTCATAATCAATGGCATTGCAAAAGGCACTGAACCCGCCATTCCAAAAGAATTTACCTGTGAAATAGCTTCGTCATGGCTAAACGTAAA
>CAISRK010000022.1 GCA_903887815.1 uncultured Bacteroidales bacterium
ACGGGGCGTGGAAACCAGGAAGTGTTTTACGGGAACGCCGGTAACAGCAATCGAAACGGAATTGAGACTTTTGTATCCTGTAAAATCTCCAATAGCCTGAGTGTTCAGCTTGCCTATACATTTGCCGGTTATACCTACACATCAGCCAGTGTTGATCCTGTATATACCGATCCTTCCTATGTGCTAACGACTCCGCCGGCAGCGGGCCAATGGCTGCCGAATTCACCGCGTCACCAGCTGAATGCCGAAGTGGTTTATTCCATCACTAAAAACTTCAAAATCAGCCTGGCAACGGAATACCAGTCGAAATGGGCAATCTATACCGATGCAAAAGCGTATAAGGGCGAACTGGATCCCGCTATTTACCAGAACTGGCAGGATGGGTTTAACCTGTATCATGTCCGCATCTCGTACGAATGGAAAATCAAAGGCCTGGCAGGCGAATGCAGCGTTTTTGCCCGCAATCTCACGGGCGAAACCTATATGGCCTTTACCGAACCGGATCCCGATGGCAATTCGTACCAGCCCGGTCCGAAACAGGAATTATTTGGAAACATAAAAATAAGATTTTAAGCCTGGAAGTGAATTTCCCATGGCGAAATACAGGCCGGTGCTTAACCGGGATTTTCTTTGTTTTAGCTGCCCGGCCGGGTTTTTAACCGGGTTGGGCAGCATTGTGTTTAAGCAGGAGCGATTTATACTTTCCCTGGTTTAGGAAAGATGTATAACGGGATTCTTTATTCGCGATAAAATGTTGTTTTCGAAAAATTTGCTTTGGCTATAATTAAACAAAATCGTAACCACACGCATCAGAAGGTAAGATGAGTGCGAACGCAGGGCCAAGGCAAGCCTTTTATCTTCAGCCTTTTATAATCGATTATTTTATAAATAGCGACCCGATCTGATGGCAGTTATTTACTGCAAAGTCAGGATGACTTGATAATAGCTCTTCCTGCGTACCATACCCATTATTTACCCCGATTGATTTTATTGCATTGTTCTTTGCACCTATAATATCATATTTCGTATCGCCTATCATCACCGTTCGGCCCGGAATTAAACCATATTCCAAAATGATATAAGCAATTATTTCCGTTTTATCGGTCCGGGTATTATCAAAGTTGCTCCCGATAATTTCCTCAAAGTAGGTCTGAATCTTGAAATGTTCAAGAACTTCTTTTGCATATTGTGTTGGCTTCGAAGTGGCAACAAACAGCTTATACCCACGCGATGATAAGGATTCCAGCAATTCGGCTATTCCAGGGTAAAGTTTGCATTCGAAAATGCCTTTCACCGAATAATACTCACTGTAATAACTTACAGCCGTAGCGGCGGTTTCAAGTGCCAGGTTATACCGTTTCCGGAAAGAATCGCGCAGCGGCGGGCCTATAAACGAATCCAGTTCGTGGATGTTATTTTCGTTGATTCCAAGTTTCTTTAATGCAAACAGAATAGAGTTCACTATACCTTCTCTGGGATCTGTCAATGTTCCGTCAAGGTCAAAAAGAATATTGTCAATACTTCCGGTCTTAGGTTTCAAAGGGTGCTGGTTAACCGGCTATAAGCCTTCTTATAAACTGTCATTTCGCTGTAAATCATCGCTTTATAAGATATACCTGACTCCAATCTGCATCTGCCATTTCGATCGTGTCGAGAAGTCATCGACATAGGAACTCTTCAGGTTGGTGTCGAACTGGTAATAGGGTACATTGTTGGTATCTAAACCATTAACTTTAACCGGGTTGGTTGTGCGTGCAAGCTGGCGTACGCCCCAGTTGGAGTTCAACAGGTTGCCTAGATTCATGATGTCGAGCGAGACCTGTAGGGTGTTTTTCCGCTCTTTTACCCTGAAATTGAAATCCTGCATAAAACGGAAATCGAGTTGTGAGAACCAGGGCAGCGAAACCCCGTTACGTTCGGCATACCGGCCCCTGCGGTCTTTAAGGTAAGGGTCCTGTTCAATAAAGGCGTTGAGTGCTGCCCATTGTTCAGCGGCATTAGCGGCAGTAACTCCATTTCCATTGGCATCTATTGTTCCGAAATGAACATCGGACTGACTGGCAGGGACATATAGCAGATCATTGTTGACAATTGCATCGCGGTTCAGGTCGCCGGCATAGGTGTACGAATAGCGGTTGCCTTTCCCGGCCTCGATGAACATCCCAAAGGTAGATGTCATCGATTTGTAGCCTGTTGAATACATCCAGCTTGAAATGAAACGATGTTTAAGGCCATATCGCGACCAGGAAAGCTGGGGCATATTGGGATTGCCGACAACCGGGTTACGTTGGAAAGCATCAGCGGCGATCTCGGCAGGAATTGAAGTATAATCTTTCGAATCCTGGTAGGTGTATGCGATGTCGCCATGCAATCCGAACTTCCAGTCTTTCGACAATTTTCCGGTCAAACACAGTTGATGCCCTTGCTTCACATTGTCGAGAACAATATATCCGGCATCAAGGAATCCTATTGATCCGGGCGATGAAGCATAGATATGGGTCTCGCTGAAGCCTGCAAAAACAGCACGATTGTCGGCACCGCTTAAGGTTTGTGAAGGAGCCTTCATATCGTAGTTACGGTGCACAACGGCATTGATATCTTTGCCATAGATTGCTTCGAACGAAGCCATCCATCCATCGCTGAATCGCCAGTCGACGGCAAAGTCTGTTTTCCAGACCTGGGGAAAACTGAAGTTTTCGGCGGTTGAGTTAACCTGGAAGGTATAGCCTGGGAATATACCCGGATTTGAAGCCTGGTTACCCAGCCACACAAAAGGGATACGACCGGTGAAAATACCGGTTCCCCCTCGCAGTGTCAGTTTGTTATCGCCCCTGGCATCGTAATTAAATCCTATCCTTGGCGACCACATCAATTTTGATTTGGGCCACACTGCCGGATCCGGTTTAACCGGGTTTCCGTCTTCATCCACCCAGCCGTTGAAATCAGCAGCTTCCTTCGATGCATCTGTTACCGCCAGCTTAGTATAATAAATCGGGATATCGACGCGCAATCCAAATGTCAGCTTAAAAACCCGGCTCACTTGCCATTCATCCTGGCCGTAAAAGCCCAGCTGGGCTATATCAGTTATTGCCATCTGGTAGGGTTTCTTGTTCGCTTCAGTGACTTCTGCATTATAATCAACCGAGTCTTTCGTGATCGAAAGGAATTGTTCAACGCTGCTATAGGTATGCCACGGATAATAGAAAAGGTTGAACGAGTTTTCGAAATAAAATTTCTCGAAATTAACACCTGCAGTAAAAGTATGCTTGTTTTTATAAATTGTGGCGTTATCAGTTAACTGGAACACATTCTGTTTCACTATATTGTGTGTAGAGAACATTTCGGATCCTGCCGAGATAGCCAGGTTCCCGTTGTTATCAAATATATCGATAACAGGGAACTGGGCCGATTTGGGTTCACGGTGATCGTCGAAGATGGAATATCCGACCAATACTTTATTGGATAGTGTATTTGAGAAAATCGAGTTCAATTCGCCCACAAAGGAATGGATCCTGTTGAAAATGGTATAGGACTCATATTCGAAAGGTAAACGGTAACTGGTTGGGCCTCGCCCTATTACGGCTTCGGGATGGGGGAGGATATCTTTCCATGCATCAAGCATATTGTACCTGAGAACAAGGTTATGGTTTTTTGCAATGTTGTAATTCAGTTTTACGAGCAGTTTCGTATTCTTTTTATTATGGTTATATCCCTGGTAAGCGCCTGCATCGTATCCCCATTCGGTTATTAAATGGTTGTAAACGGCTTTGATATCTGCTTCCCTTACACTGGTTACGTTTGGCTGGCCTGTATTGCTTCCGTTGTCGGCAACAAAACCATGGGCAAGTTGGGTTGCATTTTCGATTTCGGCATTCAGAAAGAAAAACAGTTTGTTTCGTACAATGGGGCCTCCAAGGCTCAATCCACGCTGGTTTGTGCTGAAATCAACATTAGGTGCATCAACACCGCTTACCTTATTCCCAATCATGCCTTCATTCCTGAAATAGCTATAGGCAGTGGCCTTAAATTCATTCGTTCCCGATTTGGTAACCGCATTCACTCCTGCACCTGTGAACCCGCCTTCCCGAACATCGAACGGAGCTAACGACACCTGTAACTGGTCGATTGCATCCAGCGAAACCGGCTGGGCATCCGATTGTCCGCCCGGAGTTGCATAATCCAGTCCGAACGAATTGTTGAAAATCGATCCGTCGAGCGAAAAGTTATTGTAGAGGTTGTTCCGCCCGCCGAAACTGTTTCCGTCACTTTGCGGGGTAAGGCGTGTGAGATCCTGCTGGCTGCGTGTTATAGTGGGTAAGGATAAAATCTGCTTGCTTTCGAGATTTGTCATAGCCCCGGTTTGCTCGTGGATGATATTATTACTTCCTGATATTACTACACCGCCAATCTCAACGGCCGTGCTTGTTAAAACTATATTCAGGGAGGTTGTAATATTCAACTGTAAATAAATGTCTTTGACTGTGGAAGTTTCGTAACCCACGAAGGTTACCATAACTTTATAGGGTCCTCCTATACGCATATTGCGGATTTCGAAGCGGCCATCGTCCATTGTAACAGTACCATATTCGGTGCCGCTGGGTGTGTGAACGGCAAGCACACTTGCCATTATAACGGGTTCGCCTTTTTCTTCAACAACCAGTCCGGCAAGGGATGAAGTTGTTACACCTTGCGAAAATCCTGCTCCCCTTATAGCAAGAAGGAGAAGGCAGAATAGTAAATGTTTTTTCATAATCAGACCTTTAATATTGGTGATGTTCACAGGCGAAACTTGCATTTTTTACCTGCTTGGATTTGATATTAAATATAGAATGGTTTTCTTTTTTTACGTAGCGCTGAATAATAACTTATTAACATATTTCAGTGTCGTTCGTGCTGCTTATAGTGTTGTCCAATTTCAGAGTATTTGTGCGTTAACCCCATTTTATTGGAGTTAGTTCAACCATTGGATTTTTAATGCATAGTAGCTTATTTTATTAATCCTGTCAACAACGCTTTGAATACAGAAAGCTTGAAAAATATCGCTTTCACCGGCTGCGATTCGCAACCAACGCGAAAATTCAAAATGTTGATTGCTGAAGTCGATATACATCGAAGATGTTGGTAAAAATAGCTGTAAGTAATTATTGCAACGAAATTCTGCAAGCTGAAACCGGGATTGATGTCGTTAAGATGTGTCAAACCAACCCTGATATCGATTTGATTCTGTTGGATATCAAAATGCTCCTGATGGATAGGTATGATGCCGCCAGGGAAATCTGCAAATTAAATAAGCAGGTGTTTATCATTAACAAACTGCTTATGCAATAAGAGGAGACAGGGTAAAAGCTTTTGCATCAGGATGCAATCATTCTATAACAAAGCCTGTTTGGAAGGATGAATTAATGAAATTGCTGAAAAAATATTTGAAACAGCAGCTGCATTAACGGCTTAATTCATCCCTTACTTTCTATTCGATTAAGTTCGTATTGTAAGTTTACAGATATACTTTCAGCTTTATGGCGTTGGGTATGAACCGTTAACATCACCTGCAACAATTCCCTTGAAGTTCTGAGTTACATTAGCATTGTTCACAACCAGGGATGGATTTTCAAACAGCCAGTTTGGTGCTTTGAAGTTCGGATTTGGCAGAATGTTCGCTATTCTTCGCTGCAACGGAGTTACATCATTTGGTAGTACCTGCCCGTCCTGGTTAATATCCGCAGCACGTACCCTTAACGGGGTATTAACTGTGTTTGGTAACAGGCTGGCAATGTACCTATGAAGGTTGGTGACATCATTCGGCGCTACTGCTGTCCATGCTGCCGTATTCGCTGCATAGAGATAGTATGTGCC